>DASVGM010000227.1:0-3593 GCA_036379555.1 Pirellulales bacterium
CGATTCCGTCAGCACGACCGAGCCTTCCAGTGCTTTCGCCGACTCAAATTCCGAGTCGGTCACCTTACACACAACCTTATAAAACGGGCCGGCGAGCCACGACTGAATTTCTTCCGACTCGCGGAATTTCAAGTAACACGCCAACGATGCATGTGCGGCGTCCAGAACGGCGAATCCCTTCGGCACCGACTCCCGCACTATAATATACATTTTCAACATGATGGCACTGGAGCGGGGCATGTCGATCAACCGCGCTCGCAATAATAACCGACTAGGTCGTCGTCTGCCAACAGATGGAAATCGCCTACACCTTGTTATCCGTGCCCATCCGTGTCATCCGTGGTTCCAGTCGAATTCGACTGCCTAACACCGCCCCAAACGCCTTACGCAATAGCGCCAGACTTTTATGCACGGCGGCTTCCGGCACCGCTTTTCCTGCCAACGCCAACAAAATATAGCCGCGATCGCGCGCCTCAAACGCCGTTTCGCACGTCTTCCAAGTAGGTGTAGCCGTGCAGACCGTCTTCGTAAAAGCGCAGCATGCGGCCCGCCTCCTGAAAGTCGAGCCGCGACGCGCGGACGGCCATCTCCACGTCGGTGCGCAGCTTGCGCACCAACGCCTCAGGTTCAAACTCCACGTAATCGAGCACCTCGCGCACCGTATCGCCCTTGATGACCGTCTCTAAAACCACGCTGCCGTTGGTATCGAGACTGACATGCACCGCGTTGGTGTCGCCAAAGAGATTGTGCATGTCGCCCAGAATCTCTTGGTACGCCCCCAAGAGGAAGGCCCCCAAATAATAAGGCTCGCCGTTGAAAGTGTGCAGCGGCAAGGTGCGCTTCACGTCGCGGCGGTCAATGAAGAGGTCGATCTTGCCGTCGCTGTCGCAGGTGATGTCGCCCAACACGGCGTGCTGCGTGGGCTGCGTGTTCAGGCGATGAATCGGCATCAGCGGAAAAAGCTGGCGGATGGCCCAGCTATCGGGCATCGATTGAAACAGCGAAAAATTGCAGAAGTACGTGTCGCTGAGCAGCGCGTCAAGCCCCTGCAAATCTTCGGGCACGTAGTCGAGCTGGCGCACCAACCGCTGCATTTTGCGGCAGATGGCCCAGAACAGGTTCTCCGCCAGGCTGCGTTGATCGAGCGGCAAATAGCCGCCGTTGAACAGCCCCATCGCCATGTCGAGCGCCTGCTGCGCGTCGTGGTAGGTTTCCAGCAGGTTGCGCGGCGTGACATTCTGATAGGCGCCCACCAGGTCGCTGATGGGCTGCTCGACGTCGGGCGGCAGCTCGCTGGGCACCTCCCACTCGCCCATGCCCGATACGCCCAGCACGTTGAAGACCAGCGCGCTGTGATACGAGACGATCGCCCGGCCGCTTTCCGAGATGATGGTGGGGTGCGGCACGCCGGCGTCGTCGCAAACGCTTTGAATATGATAGACGACGTCGTTGGCGTATTCTTGCAGGGAATAATTGGCGCTCGACTCGAAATTGGTTTGCGAGCCGTCGTAATCGACGCCCAAACCGCCGCCCACGTCAAGATACTGCAAGCCGGCCCCGCGGTTGGCAAGCTCCACGTAGACGCGCACGGCCTCGTTCAGGGCCTGCTTGATGTGGCGGATGTTCGGTATTTGGCTGCCGAGATGAAAGTGCAGCAGCTTGAAGCAATCTTCCATTCCATGCTGCTTCAATTCATCGAGCGCCCGCAGGATTTCGCTCACCGACAGGCCGAACTTGGAACGATACCCGCCCGACGATTGCCAACGTCCGCTCGACTTGGTGGCCAGCTTGACGCGCATGCCGATTTTCGGCCGCACGCCCACCTTGCGCGCGTACTCCAGAATCAAGCCCAGCTCGGTGTATTTTTCGACGACGGGCGTAATGTCGCGGCCGATTTTGTGGGCCAGCATCGCCATCTCGATGAACTCCGAGTCTTTGAACCCGTTGCATATAATGGGGGTGTCATTCGAGGCCAGCGCCATCACGGCCAACAATTCGGGCTTGGAGCCCGCCTCCAGGCCAAATTGAAACGGGCGACCAAAATGCAGCACCTCTTCCACCACTTGCCGCTGCTGGTTGACCTTGATCGGGTAAACGCAGCAGTAACCACCGTTAAAATGGTGCTCGCGCATGGCCTGCTGAAAGGCATCGTGGATTTCGCCCAGGCGGTGCTGAAGAATCTCGGCGAAACGAATCAAAATGGGCAGGTCGATGCCGCGGAGCTGCAAATCATCGACCAATTGCTTGAGGTCGATGGCGCGAGCGGGATCTTTGGTGGGGTGGACGCAGAGGTTTCCGGACGCGTTGATCGAGAAGTATCCGGCCCCCCAGCGGCCCACGTCGTAAAGCTCGGCGGCGTCGGCCGCCGACCAGGGTTTGACCTGCTGGTCAATCATCGTTGTTGGTTCTCCCGCTGTGAAATGGATGAGCGCAATCGCGTATCTTAGTCGACCGGCGCCCGTTTCGACAATCGCGCGTTTTCGCGCGCCGCGATTCAGACGTAGGCGAGCGTCGCCGCCGGGATGAAACGAGGATAAAACGCCGGCGAACGCGATGCACTAGGTAAGACAGCCGCGCGCGGTGATGGGCCAGATGGCGACGAGCCGCCCGCCGCGAAAACAATAATATTGGTTGTGCAGCACCGTGGTGAGATCGGCGTAGCCGGGAACCAGGGTTACCCGGTCGCCAATGCGCAGCCCCTCGGCCGCAGGCGAAAGCTGCAGTTCGCCATGCTCGGCGGAAAGGCGGCCGACGCGAATGTCGTCGCGGCCGACGACGAACGGCGCTTGAAAGTCGCCATGCATGGTTTTGCGGCCGGCGTCGATGATGGCCCGTTCCGCGGCCGGGCGGCTAACGACGGTGGCGCAGACCGTCAAGGCGAAGTCGAGGTCGGGCACCTGGCACTTGTGGCGATAATAGGCATCCATGAAAATAGCGCCGCCCGCCTGCAATTCGGTAATGCCGGCCTGGCGCGCCGCGTAAAGATACGAGCCGGTGCCCGCGCAGGAGACAATCGGACAGGCGATGCCCGCGGCTTCGAGCAAGTCGCGCGTGTCGACCAGCGTCGTCAGCGCCGCGCGGATGGCCGCGGCTTTTTGGTCGGCGTCTTCGACCGCCAAAAGATGGCCTTCGTAACCCATGATGCCCGCCAATTCGATGCCGGGCAACTCGCCCAGTTGCCTGGCGAATTTCAAGGTGGCTTCGCCTGGCGGCACGCCGACGCGCCGCAGGCCGATATCGACTTCAATGATCGCCCGTTGCCGTAAGCCGGCCGCGGCCATGGCACGGCTGATGGGCAGAGCTTGTTCGATATGATCCAGGCAAATAACGGGATCGGCCGCGCGGCGCAACTCCACCAACCGGGCCACCTTGTGCCGGCCCACGATCAGGTTGGCGACGAGCATGTCGCGCACGCCGCCGGCGGCCATCGCTTCGGCTTCGGCCAGCTTGGCGCAAGTCACGCCGATGGCGCCCGCGGCGATTTGCGCCTGGGCGATGGCGGGCGTCTTGTGCCCCTTGGCGTGCGGCCGCCAGGAAACGCCGTGCCGCCGGCATGTCTCGGCGACGGCGCGGATGTTCGCCTCCATCACATC
>DASVGM010000228.1:0-2857 GCA_036379555.1 Pirellulales bacterium
CCGCCGGCCCGTCTGGACGCGAAAGACGGCTCGGCGAGCCGCCCCACGATACGCCGCCACGGCGAAATTCGAGTTTTCGGATAGCCTCTTAGTTGATTCCAACGGTTGCTTGCCGCCGCACAATCTGGCACGATAGGGCAATCTCAAAAACCTGTTGGAGAACCCTCATGCCCGCCTTTGCCGACATCCAAAAAATCCCCTTTGAAGGCCCCCAAAGCAAGAACCCGCTGGCGTTCCATCATTACAATCCCAATGAAGTGGTGGAAGGCAAGCCGATGAAGGACCATTTGCGCTTCAGCGTGGCGTATTGGCACACGTTCCGCGGCACCGGCGGCGATCCGTTCGGCCCCGGCACGATGTCGCGTCCCTGGGAAGGTGCCGTCGATTCCGTCGAAAACGCCCAGAACCGCGCGCGGGTGGCGTTTGAGTTCATGGAAAAGCTGGGCGCCGATTTTTACTGCTTTCACGACCGCGACATCGCCCCCGAAGGCAAGACCCTCGCCGAAACGAACAAGAACCTCGACGCGGTGGTGAAGGTTCTTAAGGAAGAACAGCGGCGCACCGGTATCAAGCTGCTGTGGGGCACGGCCAACATGTTCAGCAATCCGCGCTTTATGCACGGCGCGGCCACCAGCAGCCATGCCGACGCCTTCGCCTACGCCGCGGCGCAGGTGAAGAAGGCCATCGAGGTGACAAAGGAGCTGGGCGGCGAGAACTACGTTTTCTGGGGCGGCCGCGAAGGCTACCAGAATCTGTTGAACACCGACATGAAGCGCGAGATCGATCACCTGGCCCGATTCATGCACATGGCGGTCGATTACGCGCGCGAGATCGGCTTCACCGGGCCGTTTCTATTTGAACCCAAGCCCAAGGAGCCGACCAAACACCAATACGATTTCGACGCGGCGGCCTGCATCAACTTTTTGCGCGCTTACGACCTGGCCGACCATGTGAAGTTGAACATCGAAACGAACCACGCCACACTGGCCGGGCACACCATGCAGCACGAGCTGGAATACGCCGGCCATCAGGGCTTTTTAGGCTCGATCGACGCCAACACCGGCGACCTCCTGCTCGGTTGGGATACCGATCAGTTTCCAACCGACATTTACCTGACGACGCAGTGCATGCTTTCAATCTTGAAGTACGGCGGCCTGGCGCCGGGCGGCGTGAATTTTGACGCCAAGGTGCGCCGCGAAAGTTTTGAGCCGATCGACCTGTTTTACGCGCACATTGGCGGCATGGACGCCTTCGCGCGCGGGCTAAAGATCGCCGCGGCCATTCGCGCCGACGGCCAACTCGACAAGCTCTTGAAAGAGCGCTACAGCACTTGGGACACCGGCGTCGGCGCGGAGATCGAGTCGGGCAAGCACAGCTTTGCCTCGCTGGAAAAATACATGCTTGAAAAAGGCGAAATCGCTCCCCACAAGAGCGGCCGCCAGGAAATGCTGGAGAACTTGATTAACTGCTATTTGTGATGACACTGGCCAGCGCGTCGATCTCCTCCTTGGTGCGTTTCTCGGTGACGGTCACCAAGAAGCAATCGGCCAAGTCGGGATACCAGCGCTTTAGAGGAATGCCGGCAAAGAAGCCCGCCGCGCCGGCGCCGGCCAACAACGACTCGACCGCGCCGTGCCGATCGCGCACGACAAACTCCTTGAACGTCGGCCGGTCGAAGGCCGGCGACAATCGCTCGCCGGCGGTGAGCTTGTCGCGCGCGTAACGGCTCTTGCGCAAACAAAGCTCCGCCGCCTCGCGCAGACCTCGCGGCCCCATCAACGCCAGATAGATCGTGGCGCGCAACGCATACAACCCCTGGTTCGTGCAAATGTTGCTGGTGGCCTTCTCGCGGCGAATATGCTGCTCGCGCGTTTGCAACGTCAGCACCCAGCAGCGACGGCCGTTCTTGTCGGTGGTTTGCCCGGTAATGCGGCCGGGCATCCGCCGCACCAGTTCTTCGCGGCAGGCGATGATGCCCAAATACGGGCCGCCAAACGCCATCGGGCTGCCCAGCGATTGCCCCTCGGCGACGACGATGTCCGCGCCGTAATCGCCCGGCCGCTTGAGCAAACCGAGGCTGATCGGGTCGGCGGCGACAATGAATTTCGCCCCGCTTTGATGAGCGATCGCCGCCAGCCGCTCGACCTCTTCCAGGCAGCCAAAAAAGTTGGGCTGCCCCACCAATACGCAGGCCGTTTGATCGTTGACGGCCGCGGCCAGGTCTTCCGCGGCCAGCGCGCCGCGCGGCGTGGCCACGGTCACTAGTTCGATGCCCAGATTATCAAGATGTGTGTGCAGAATCTCGCGATACTCTGGATGGAGGCTGGCGGCGGTGACGACGCGGCCGCGCCGCCCGGTCGCCGCCAGGCACATAAAAACCGCCTCGGCCGCGGCGCTGCCGCCGTCGTAAAGGCTGGCGTTGGAGACATCCATGCCGGTCAGCCGCGTGATGAGCGTCTGATATTCAAAAAACGCTTGCAGGTTTCCCTGGCTGGCTTCGGGCTGATAGGGCGTGTACGACGTGAAGTATTCGCCGCGCGAGGCGATGGCATCGACGGCGGCCGGAATGAAGTGATCGTAGCTGCCGCCGCCCAGAAAGCACACGCGTTCGTCCGCCGAAACATTCTTGGCCGCCAGGGCCGAGATATGGCGCGTCAATTCCATTTCGGTCAAGGCCGGCGGCAGATTAAGCTCGCCCTTGAGCCGCAGTTCGGCCGGAACCATCTCGAACAGTTCATCGAGCGAGCGCACGCCGATCGCTGCCAGCATGGATCGTTGGTCGTCAGCGGTGTTGGGTAAGTAAGGCATTGAGAGGGTTCAGGGTTCGGGGTTCGGGGTTGGGGGTTCAGGGTTCAGG
>DASVGM010000229.1:0-10983 GCA_036379555.1 Pirellulales bacterium
GCGCCCTGGAGCGTGGCAAAAGCCGCGACCAGCAACAGCAAGGTCGTAACGATGACCAACCGGCGGCGCGGGCTTTTGAATCTCTGAATGGACATGAAGGTCAACTATACATCAGGTTGGATAGTGCCCATCAGGCCAAAATCGCACTTGCCCGGCTTCCGCCAACAGCTTACTCTGACAGTTTCCACACGCCGGCCCCCATCAACTTTGTTTCCATGACTGTCGTTCCGACAACCGCACCTGTCCGCATGGCCATCATTGGCGCAGGCGCGGTCAGCGATTATCACCACGTACCCGGCATTCGGCTCGATCCGCGTGTGACGCTGGCGGCCATTTGCGATGCCGATTCCAAGCTGTTGGAGCGGCGGCAAGCGGAGTGGGGGGTGCAAAAAATCACCAGCGATGCCGAGGCCCTCTGCGCCGACCCTGAGATCGACGCCGTGGTGATCTGTACGCCGAACTTCACTCATCGGCCCATCGCGCTGGCGGCGGCTCGGCATGGCAAGCACATTATGTGCGAAAAGCCGCTGGGTTTGAACGCCGACGAAGTGCGCGAAATGTACGAAGCCGCCCGCGATGCCGGCGTGGTTCACATGACGGCCTTTACTTACCGCTTCGCGCCCTCGATGCGTTACCTGAAGCACCTGGTTGATAGCGGCGCTTTGGGTCAACCGCGGCACTTCCGTTCGCAACGCTTTCTCGATTGGCCCGAAACAAGCTGGGGCTGGCGGCAATATGAGCATCTGGCCGGGGCCGGCGATTTGTTCGACATGACGATTCACCGGCTCGACTTTGCGATGGACCTGCTGGGCAAGATCGAGCGGGTTTGCGGAGCGGTGGCCCGTTTCGCGCCGCGCACGGCCACGACCGACGGCAAAACCTGTCCGGCTTCCAACGTGGACGATTGGTCGAGCCTGATTGGCGAATTTGCCAACGGGGCCACCGGCGTTTGGGAAGGCACGACGTTGGCCAAGGGCTATCATCGCGATGGTTTTGGTCATGAATGGGCCGAAATCAACGGTTCTGAAGGATCAGCCGTGTACCGGTTGCACGAACCGAATACAATATTGTTAGGGCGCAACGGCCATGACCTGGCTTCCGAACCCGTGCCGGAGAAGTTCCTCAAGCCGGCCGATAGCCCGCGCGATCCGCGTGAAGGCAAGCCGGCCACGGTCTTTCGTTATGACCTGATGTGGGAGTTTGTCTCCGCGATCGTCGAGCGGCGGCCCGCCGCGCCCAGTTTTTTCGACGGCCTTGCCGCCCAGCGCGTGGCCGACGCGGTGCTGCGTTCGCACCGCGAGCGGCGCTGGATCGACCTTGCAACCGAACCTGAATGAGTAGCGAACTGATCGAAGAAAACCGCACCGCCCCCATGAGGTCGTTGACGGGCATGCAGATTGTGGCCACCGGCAGCTACGTGCCCGCCGGCGTCGTGACCAATGAAGATCTGCATGCGCGCTTAGGCTTCGATCCGGCCTGGATCGTGCAACGTACCGGCATCCGCGAGCGGCGCGAGGCGCCGCCCGACATGGCCACTAGCGACATGGCGGTGCTGGCCGCTCGGCAATGTCTCGAACGTGCCGGCGCCAAACCGCAAGACGTCGACCTGGTGCTGGTGGGCACGTTTACGCCCGACATGTCGTTTCCCGCCACCGCCTGCCTTGTGCAGAATCAGCTTGGCATTCGGGCGCCGGCCGTCGATCTGCAAGCCGCCTGCGCCGGCTTCATGTATGCCTTCGTCATCGGCGCGCAATTCATCGGCACGGGCAACAGCAAGCTGGCGCTGATTATCGGCGCCGATTGCAACTCACGAATTCTGAACCCCAAAGATCAGCAGACCTATCCGTTGTTTGGCGATGGCGCGGGGGCGGTTTTGTTGGCGGCGGGCGGCGCCGATCAAGGGCTGATTTCATACACCTTGGGGTCGGACGGTTCCGGAGGCGACCTGCTTTGCCGCAGAATGGGCGGCTCGCGGTTGCCGTTCGCGGCCGGCCTGCTCGATGAAGGCTATCAGTATTTGCAGATGGACGGCCGCTCGGTTTTCAAGTGGGCCGTGCGCTTGCTCGATGAATCAATCTCGGCCGTTTTGAAAGAGGCCAAGCTCGCGCCCGGCGATATCGACCTTGTGGTGCTGCACCAGGCCAACGTGCGCATCATTTACGCGGCGACCGATGTTTTGGGCATCGACCGCCAGCGGGTCTTTATCAATCTCGATCGTTATGGCAACACCTCGGCGGGCAGCATTCCGCTGGCGCTCGACGAGGCCTGCCAGCAGGGGCGCATTCGCCGCGGCGACAACATCTTGGTAAGCGGGTTTGGCGCGGGGCTGGCCTGGGGCACGGCCGTGCTGCGCTGGTGAGCATTTATGCCGCGACGCAATCTCTATTTACTGTTTGGCATCGCGTTGGTTTCGGTGGCCTGCTACGTCAAGGCCGATAGCGCCTATCGCAGCCGCTACGGCCAGATGGCCGACGCGCTGGTCGAAGCGCTCAAGCAGATCGACCAGCGTTACATCGAGCCGGTCGATGAGCGGAAGCTGTTTGAGGCGGCGATGACCGGCATGATCGGCGAACTGGGCGATCCATATTCGGCCTACGAACCGCCGCAAGAGGCTTTGGAGTTTCGTCAACAACTCGATCAGAAGTTTGGCGGCATTGGCATTGAGGTCATGATCGACTCGGCCACGCGGCGACTGACCGTGAGCAATCCGATGGTGGGCACGCCGGCGTTTGAGGCCGGCATTCTGGCCGGCGATCAGATTGTGGCCATCGACGGCCAAACTACTGAGGGCATGGACTACGAAGAGGCGCGCCGCCGCATGCGCGGCGAACCGGGCGCTCCCCTCACGCTTGCGATCTTACGCCCCGGTAAGCCGGCGCCCCGTGATGTCAAGCTCGTCCGGGCCATCATTAAAATACCCAGTGTGCTCGGCGACACGCGCGACGCCCGCGGCCGCTGGCGCTTCACTTTGGCGGAACACCCGGATATTGGATACGTCCGTGTCATCAGCTTTGGCGAGCAAACCGTGAGCGAACTGGATGCCGCGCTCAAAGAGTTGGAGGGGCAAAAGACGCGCGGTCTGATTATCGACCTGCGTAAGAACTTCGGCGGCATTTTGCGGGCCGCCGTCGGCGTTTGTGATTTGTTTGTGGAAAAAGGGTTGATCGTGACCACGCGCGGCCGCGACAAGGCGCGAAATCTGGAATCCTTCGAGGCGACGGGCCGCGGGCGGTACACGCGCTTGCCTATTGTAGTGCTGGTCGACCATTGGACCGCCAGCGCGGCTGAGATTGTCGCCGCGTGCCTGCAAGACCATCATCGAGCCGTAGTCGTTGGCGAGCGCACTTGGGGCAAGGGAACCGTGCAAAACGTCATTCCGCTGGAGGGCGGCAAGAGCGCTTTGAAGTTGACGGTGGCCACGTATTGGCGTCCCAACGGACTGAACATTCACCGCTGGCCCAACGCCCGCGCCGAAGACGAATGGGGCGTGAAGCCCGATAGCGGTTTCGTGCTATCGCTAAGCGAACAAGACCAGGCGCGAGTGTCCGATGAGCGGCGGCAGCGAGATGCGATGGACAACCAAGGCAAAAAGCCGCTCTTCGATCCGGCGCTAGATAAGGCCATCGAACATATAGAACACCCGCGGCCCAAGAACGCGGTCGCAGCGAGTGGCGGCTAGTCCGCATGGCGTACCGGCCCGTCACAGTCCCAAGCGTAAGTGACTGCCGTCATTCAACATGAGACAATTACCTGCAATCCACGCCCAGCGCCACGGCCGACGAACTGGCGATCTTCCTGAGTAATTTCAGCGTCACCACCGGCGGACTGATCGTGAACGTGAAGCCCGGAACGAACGGCACGAATGGGGCCGTAGCCGGCACGTTGGCCACCTATGCGGAAAGGGTAACTGCGGCATGGGCGGCCGAGCTAAAAACAAAAGACGGGCCGGCGGCCCGCCCCACAATCCCACGCCTCACGAAAACCGAGTATCGTGTGGCAGGCCGCTTACTCCGGCATTCGCAACGGCGGCACGCCGGGCTGCTCGTCAGACGACCGCACGACCGGCGGCAGGGGAAGCCAACGCACGAGTTGCGAGGTCTCTTTGGTCGCGGGAACCAACAGTTCGCTTTCGGGGGCCAAGGCCCGCACGAATTGCACCAGCGGCACCGACCCTTCGATGGGCGCCGTCAGCAGCGCGGCCCCGCGCCGACTTAAAACCAACGCTCCCGGCGGCCTGGCCGCTGGGGAACTGTTTAATGCGATTCCCTGTTCGTCGATTTGAAAAACCAACGCCAGGTTGCGGTACTGGTCATTGCGGCCGGGTTCATAAGGCAGCGTGCCGGCCGGCGTGGACCGTGGCTGACAACCGAGCCAGTCCACCGCTGCGGCGAGCAGCGAACTGCCGATGGTGCCGGACGCGCTCCGCAGCGTGCCGACCGCCTCAATCGCACGGCCGGCTTCCAGCCGCGCGCGCGTCAGTTCGATGGTTGCCCGGCCGGTGAGGTGATGCGGAAAGCGCCGCGCGACGAGCCGTTCCAGGTCAACGTCGGTCAGCACGCCCGTTGCCTGGCACGTCCAGCGGTTCATTTCTTCGTCGACGGTGATCGTACCCTGAAAAGTTGCGTCGTCGCCCAGGATGTCGGTCAGATCGAGCCACGGAGTGAACATGGCCACGGGCAGCGCGGCCCCCAACGTGGCGAGTTTGGACGTCGTCCGCATACCGGACTTGCCGCGGCGGCGGCTGATGGAAAACAATGGTGGTTCGCCGGCTTCGTATTCGGGCAAACGGAAGCGAAGCGTCGCGGTCGCTTCGTCGGTCAGTTCAATGCGGCCGGACACGTCGTCGTAGGTTTGATGGGCATCGCCAGAAGTGATCGTTACTTGCGTGGGAATGAGCGCGAGCGCGGCGTCACCGGGTATCTCGTGGGCCAGGCGCCGTGTGACGAGTCGGCGCAGCTTTTCGGCGTGCTTTGCCACCAGTTCCACTTCGTGCGGCTCGATGGCGATCTTGCCTCCGCTGGAAAGCACGTCGAGCGAGCGGCAGCGTACGACGGATTCGCCGCTCTCGGCGTCCGCCAATTCAAACGCTTCAAAGCGCGTCAGCCCCGGCTGCGGATAGCTGACACGTTCAAAGCGCACGTCAAACCCAAGCCGCTCGCTCAACATTTCTTTGCATCGCTGCTGATGCGAGGCCGTTCTCAAACCGACCGACCAGGCGAGCAAGCCTGTCGTGGGCAGGGCGCAAAGCAGGCAAAAGCCAATCTGACAAAGTCGCCGCCGTGTCCGTTGGTGCAAAGCAACCATCACTCACCTTTGGCCGGCCAGGTCATGAAACAGCTTCCAACGCGCCTGCATCTCGGCCAGGCTGTCGCCGCCGAACTTTTCGACAAGCGCCGCGGCGACCTCAAAGGCCACCACGTTCTCCAGGATGACGCCCGCGGCGGGCACGGCGCAAACATCGCTGCGTTCATAAGCCGCCGCCTCGGCTTCTTTCGAGGCCAGGTTGATCGACTCCAGCGGCTTACGCAGTGTGCTGATGGGCTTCTTGGCGGCTCGAATGACCAGCGGCTGCCCGTTGGTCATGCCGGCTTCCAGGCCGCCGGCGTTGTTTGTCGGCCGGCGATAGCCCAGGTCGGCGGAGTCGCGGCCGGCGGCGTCGTATTGAATCGGATCGTGAACCTCGGAGCCGCGGCGGCGCGCGGCCTCGAAGCCGAGGCCGATTTCCACGCCTTTGATCGCTTGCACCGCCATGACCGCCTGCGCCAAACGACCGTCGAGCTTGCGATCCCATTGAGCGTGCGTGCCCAGGCCAAACGGCAGGCCCTCGACGCGCACTTCGAGCACGCCGCCCAACGTATCCCCCTCCTTGCCGCAATCGTCGATGAGGGCTTTTAGTTCGCCGTCGCGGCCAGGATCGAGCGTGTAAAGCTCGCTAACCTCGCGCCACTGGCGTTGTTCGTCAAGAGTTCCCGGCTGAGGTTCGACGCGCACCCCGCCCAGCTCCACCGTATAACCGAAGGCCGTAATGCCGAATTCTCGCAAAAGCTGTTTGGCGAGGGCGCCGGCCGCCACGCGCGCGGCGGTTTCTCGGGCGCTGGCCCGTTCGAGGACGCCGCGAATGGAACCCAGGTATTTGATGGCGCCGGTCAGATCGCCGTGACCGGGTCGCGGCCGCTCTAAATCGCCCAGCCGCTCCAATTTGGCGTCTTTGTTGATGATTTCCAGTCCGATGGGGCTGCCCAGCGTCTGTCCTTGCCAGAGGCCGCTTTTGATTTCAACCTTGTCGGTTTCAATACGCTGCCGTCCGCCGCGGCCATAGCCGCCTTGCCGGCGGCGCAGCTCGGCGTCGATCGAATCGGTCTCGATCGTCACGCCGGCCGGAAAGCCGTCGATGAGCGCCCAAAGCGCTTTGCCATGTGATTCGCCCGCAGTCCAATAACGCAACATGCCTTTAGTTTACGTAGACTGCCCATCGACCGGTAGACCGATTTGGCGGCGCCTCATTCCGCCGCGGCGAAGAGGTCGCGAGCGAAGCGGGCGGCGGTATCCCATTTGTCGGCCGCCGCGTAAAAATCGACCTCCATCGGACGCACCGAATTGGCCGTTTCCACGCGTAGCGGCATGCGCACCTTTTTCGACAGCGGTATTTGAGCGCTCGGCCCCCGCGCCAGCTTGATTTCGACTTCGGCCGTCAGCAGGTAATCGATCAGCCTGCGGGCCTCGGCTTCGTTGGGCGCGTCGCGAATCAAAGCGACGGTGTTGGGAATGAATAGCGTGCCCATCCCGCCCTGGTGCTGATCGGGGTAAACAATCGTTACCGGTTTCGCATCCTCCAGTTCGATCATCGCGTCGTCGGTATCGGTAAAGCCAAACGCCAACTCGCCGGCGGCCACCGCCGTGGCCACCTGTTTGTTGCCCGAATAGATGCGCACATCGTTGGTTTTCATGTCGCGAAAGAGCTTTTCGGCTTTCTCGTCGCCGAGCCATGCGAACAGGCAGGCGAGGTGTGTGGCGGTGGTGCCGAAAAGCGGCTTAGCCAGCCCGCAACGCCCGCGCCATTTTTCTTCGGTAAAATCATAGATCGAGCCGGGGCGATCTTCTTCAGGCACCACTTGGGTGTTCACAATCAGCACTCTTGCCCGTGCCGCGAAGCCATGCCAACAATGTTCAGGCGAGCGATACATGGCCGGGTAGTCGCCGGCCGCCTTGGGCCGGTACTCCGCCAGCAGGCCGCGTTTTTCCAGCTTAAGCGTGTTCAGAATCTCGTTATTCCAGAAAACGTCGCACCGCGGAGCATTGCCCTCGGCAATGATGTCCTGCGTCAAGCCAATGGTTTTGGTCGATTCGGTGTCGAACTTGACCCGCGACGTGATGCCGGTGGCTTCTTCAAAGTTCTCAAGAATGGGCTGCGAAAACTCTTGGTCTAATGCCGAATAAACCACGACTTCATTTTCCGGCGGCCTGGCGCAGCCCAGAAGGCAAACGCTTGCCAGCAGACACGCGGCGAGTTTCATGTATACAATCCTTTCGGAAGTTTGCCTTCGGGTGGGCATTGCCCACCATGAGTTCGCAGGATCCACCGGCCACCCTACGGGCAAGGCTGGCCCAGGACATGGTAAAGCTGGTGTATAAACGCCGCGTTATCGCATTGCAAATAGTCGAGCGAACCGCCCATTCGCGAAAAACTCTTACAAAAACGAAGATAGTAGGCCGGATGGGTTTTGGGTGGTTCGCCTTGGTTCCAATTCCAACCGCCGCCGTCCTGCAGGTCAACCACGTAAATGCTGTGGCCGGAAATCACCGGCCGCCCGGCTTGCAGGCGCAGGTTGTTGACACAACTTAACGATTTTTCAAATACCTGTGGTCCCATAATGGCCGAGCCGACGTTGAGCACCACGCCGCCGTCGAGCTCGGCGAGCGAGCCGCCAAATAGCTTAAAATCGCGCTCGGCGGCCCTGCCGATCGCGGCGCCGTTGAAAACCGGATGGTTTGAGATAATATCGTAGCCGATGCCGGGATGAGCCGTGAGCGGCACGCCATGACGGTAAGCCTGCGCGAGAATCGACGCCTGCTTCCAGCGGTGCGTTACATGGGTGCGGCCCGCCGGCCAATGTTCATCGAGCATCGTTCGCAAGAGATCCGCCCTGGCCGAGGTTAATCGGTCGCACGGCTGGGCCGCGATGGCCCGCGTCAACTCATCCGTTTCGGGCAGGATCGTGCCATCCTCGGTGATGAACCGGCCCAGTGCGGCGCCATAGCCAAGGTCGGCGAGCGCGCCCGAAAGGATGGCCAGATGGATGTTCGTGGCGGTTTCATGCCAGGCGCCGAAGGTGCCGTTGGCGACGTTCATCTCGACGCTTTCGGTCGAGGCGCCGAACCAGGCGTACTCCCAATCATGGATGGTGCCCGCTCCGTTGGTGGCCAAGTGCGTCAACCAACCATGTTCCATCATGCGTCCGAGAATGGCGGCAGCGCCGTTTCGCAACAGGTGCGCGCCATAGATCAGCATAACCGTCGCCCCGCGCCGGCGCGCATGGCGTATGCGCTCGGCACATTTCGCGATGCGCTCGGCGATGGCCGGCGTGCAGGGCGGCGGCGGTGCATCGGGAGCGATCAGAATAGCATCGACGGTGCTAAGGCTCCGCCGCTTGCTCAGCGGCAAAACCGT
This sequence comes from Pirellulales bacterium, assembly GCA_036379555.1. Classification (GTDB taxonomy): domain Bacteria; phylum Planctomycetota; class Planctomycetia; order Pirellulales; family JAICIG01; genus DASSFG01. Next base: position 8,669 of record DASVGM010000229.1, read on the forward strand.
CAAGCGGCGGAGATCGAGTGGTTGGATGCTCATCTAGGGTAACGTCATCGTCTGCCCGGCGAACCGATCAGCCACGATCACTCCAGAGTTGGCGAATCGCTTCCGGGCTAGGGGCCGTTGCCGCGGCCTCGATGATTCTTTCCAACAGAGCAAAGTCTTGAATGCGTCGAATCTCTGGCATCAGCGCCAAGCCCTCTGCCGCGAACTTTATCTTCAAGATCGCCTTGATGGCAGTCAACAGTCCCTCTTCTCGGCCCTCTTCTCGGCCCTCTTCTCGACCCTCTTCTCGGCCCTCTTCTCGGCCCTCTTCTCGGCCCTCTTCTCGGCCCTTGGCCCAGCCCTCAGCCAGTCCTTTCTCAATACCGACACGCTCGGCGGTAGTAATGTATGGCATGCTTTTCTCCTGTTCAAATTCGTGGATTTCTCGCCACGCAATGGTGGCCAACGGTTCGGGCAGGGCCATCATTTGTTCGATCACCCGGTATAATTGACGAATCTGCTCCGCACTATATCCGCGCTCGTAAAGCCCCTTAATCAGCCGCACCTGCCAAACTCGCCGTGATTCGTCATCATGCGAGTTCTCCAGCGTTTTCAGGTGCGCCAAAACAAGCACGGAAAACGGGTTGGCGTTTGTTTCCAGCGCTGCCGCCTTGTCGGCGTAGTCAAGCAGCTTCACGGAGTCAAATTCAAGGCCGCCCCGCGTACCCCACAGTTTAAACTTGAAACGGTTCGGCCGCCAATTCGCACGGTTGTCTCCCAAAATGGCGAAGCTGACCGCAATTTTATTATAGCGATCAAAGATGCGGTAATTATAGACAAACATCCGCCGCGACAAGTTTTTGTCGTGCTGGCTTTGAAACTCAATGTGGATCAAGACCCATTTTTGCTTGCCATTGGTACGCCAAACCTTCACAAGCCTGTCCGCCACACGCCGCCCCTGCTCTGAATCAGGGGTGATCTGCTGCAATTCGGTATCGAGCAGGTCGAAGCCGCGCGACCAGTCGATCTCCGAGTGAGGTATCGGAAAAAAGAACGCCATAAACGATTCAAATAGTGAATCGATCGCTTCTTTCCAGGCGGTGTCGAAGTCAAACATGGCAATATCATCTCACGAGGCGGTCTAAAAGACTACTCGACCAAAACGGAGGGATGCGGCTCGCGGTCAACATGCGGCAAAACCAGCGGCACGTAGATTTCGGTTACAGCCCGATTCTGACGATGCGCCTCCCAGGCTTCCTTGGATTGCCACCATTCGATAAGCAAAAACTTGCCTTCGTCGGCCTGCGATTGATAAACCTCGAAGCGCTCGCAACCGGCTTCCTGGCGCGACAGTTTGCAAGCCTTCGCCAAATGCTCGCGAATCGTGTTAATATTGGAGGGCTCTTTCACCGACAGCCAAACATTAAGATGGTACATGGATTCAAGCTTGACGGATCACGGACAACAGAAAACGGACCAACGCCTAGTGTACCCGAAAATCGCCCAAATCAAGACACCCTCGGCGCTGCGTGCCCGCTTGGCGGAGCTGGGCCTCGACTTGCCTATGGATGACGCGCCGCTTACGGCCGCCGCCGGCTCTCCCCTGGCGCAACCGCTGGAAATCGCCGGCTTTCGCGTCGGTAATCGCTGGTGCATTCATCCGATGGAAGGTTGGGACGCCAATCGCGACGGCTCGCCATCCGAGCACACGCTTAGACGCTGGCGGAATTTTGGTTTGAGCGGGGCCAAGCTGATCTGGGGTGGCGAGGCGGCGGCCGTCGAAGAATCGGGCAGGGCAAACCCCCGGCAGACCTTGGCCACCGCCGACAACCGCGCCGGCCTGACGCGGCTCGTTGATCAATTGCGCGGCGCCCATCAGAAGGGACACGGCACCGACGGCGATTTGCTCGTTGGCCTGCAACTTACCCATTCCGGCCGCTTTTGCCGGCCAAACAGCCATCGGCTTGAGCCGCGCATCGCGTATCATCATCCGCTGCTCGACGCCAAGTTTGGCATCGCCGCCGATAACCGCTCTATTGTTTGGACCGACGACCAACTTGAACGGCTCATCGACCGTTACGTTGTAGCGGCGGGCGTGGCGCGTGAGGCGGGCTTTCAATTTGTCGATGTCAAAGCCTGCCACGGCTATTTGTTGCACGAATTCTTGAGCGCTCGCACGCGCCCGGGACGGTTCGGCGGCGATTTGGAAGGCCGCTCGCGGCTTTTGCGCACCATCATCGAACGCATCCGCGGCGATTACCCCGACTTGTTCCTCGGCGTGCGACTGAGCGTGTTCGACACGGTGCCCTTCGTCACCAGCCGAGAAACAGGGCGGC
>DASVGM010000230.1:0-3971 GCA_036379555.1 Pirellulales bacterium
GACGGGGGCAAGCCCCGATCGTGGCGGAATAAACCTAGTATCAAGCAAGTCGGGGCGCAACAACCGATTTTGCGCAGGCTAGGCCCTCACCCTGGCAACCGACGATGACCATCGACCAACTTCTGCAATTCGCCGTTGACAACCACGCCTCCGACCTGCACCTACAAACCGGTTCGCCGCCGCGGCTGCGTATCGTCGGGCAAGTACGCGAAATCGAATCGCCGCCGTTGAAAGACGATCAGTTGCGGCAATACATTCGGGCCATCGGCCCGCGCGTGGTGATCGATGACATCAACGCCGCCATGCAGCGCGGCTACGACTTCGCCTATGCCATGCCGGGCGTGGCGCGGTTTCGCTGCAATCTTTATAGCCACTTGGGGCTGCCGGGCCTGGTGGTGCGGTTGATTTTGCCCAAGATTCGTTCCTTGGCTGAACTGCGCCTGCCGCCGCTCTTGGCCGAACTGGCCGAAGCGCGACGCGGCATCGTGCTGTTGAGCGGCGCCACCGGCAGCGGCAAAAGCACCACGCTGGCGGCCTTGGTCGATCTGCTCAATGGCGGCTATCACCTGAAAATCCTGACGATCGAAGATCCGGTTGAGTACGAGCACACATCGAAGAAATCGCTCGTCTCGCACGTGGAAGTCGGCCGTGACACACCATCGTTCGATCACGGCCTGCGGCAAGCGATGCGGCAGGCGCCCGACGTCATTTTGGTGGGCGAACTTCGCGACGCCGAAACCGTGCAGATGGCCCTGCGCGCGGCCGACACCGGCCACCAGGTGCTGGCCACCGTGCATGCCTCCAACGCCCCGCAAACCATTGAACGCCTGCTGGCGATGACGCCGCCCGAAGTGCTGCCGATCGCCAGGCAGCAGCTTGCCGCCGCTTTGGTCGGCATTGTGTCGCAGCGTCTGACCGTGGGCGTCGATGGCAATCATCGCCCGGTCGTGGAGTTGCTGCGCGGCGATTCGGTGACCTCCAAATACATCATGGAAAGCCGCTTCAGCGACCTGGCTGATTACGTCGCCACGCGCGAAAGCGGCATGCAAACTTTCGATCAGCATCTAGCACGGCTTTTTCAGTCGGGCGAAGTCGGCGGCGCGCAAGCATTGGCGGTCGCCACCAACCCCGAGGCGCTGGCGCTGGAAATCCGCATGCCTCATACCATTATTCAGGAGCGTCCGCAGTGATTGAGATAACGGTTCCAAGGTTGGGTTGGTCGATGGAGGAAGGAACCTTCTCGGCTTGGCTCAAAAACGACGGCGATTGGATCGAAAAAGGCGACTTGCTGTTCGTGCTCGAAAGCGACAAGGCCAGCCAGGAAATCGAGTCGTTCGACGCGGGCGTGCTGCGCATTGGTCCTGACGGGCCACAACGCGGCGAGACGGTTCAGGTCGGTCAGGTGATCGGCTACTTGGCCGCGCGCGATGAAGTGCCCGACTTCGCAGCGGTAGCGGTCGAAACACCGTGCGAAGTTGTCGACGACGTCCTTTCAAGCCCCTCGCACCAAGAAATGACTGTCGCCACGGCGGAAGCGGGGCACGATTGCGCGCCGAGGGTTCAGGGTTCAGGGTTCAGGGAAGAAACGCCCGTCGTCGCGTTGGCAGCCAGCCCCGAACGCGATTCGGGAAACGGCGCCGCGGTGAGCGAACCGGTCGCCAGCCCGCGGGCGCGGCGCGCGGCACGCGAGCACGGCGTCGACTGGCGCAGGCTAAGCGGTAGCGGCCGCGAGGGGCGCGTCCGCGAACGCGACGTACTGGCGGCCATCTCGCCGGCGGGTGAAATCGAACTGCCGGCCGCGCCCATCTCGACCGTGCGGCGTACGATCGCCGAGCGCATGCTGGCCAGCGTCCACTCGACCGCGCCGGTGACGCTGACAACCAAGGTGAACGCGGCCAATCTCGTCAACCTGCGCGACGTCTTCAAGACGGCCTCGCGTGAGGCGGCGCCGACGATCACCGACATTGTCGTCAAGCTGACGGCCCAGGCGCTGGCGGAGCATCCGGGCCTGAACGCCCGTTGGCAAAACAACCAGATCGTATTGAATAACGAAATCAACATCGGCATCGCCGTCGATACTTTGGCCGGCCTGCTGGTGCCGGTCGTGCGCAACGTGCCCGATCTGGGGCTGAAGCAGCTTGCCGCGGCGTCGCGGGCATTGGTGGAGCGGGCGCGAGAGAGCCGCCTGACGCCGGCCGAAATGCAAGGCGGCACGTTTACGGTGACCAACCTGGGCATGTACGGCATCGATGTCTTCACGCCGATCATCAACCCGTCGGAAGCGGCCATTTTGGGCCTGGGAGCGATTCGGCGTGAAGCGGTTGTGGTCGAAGACCGTCTTGTCGCCGGGCAGACCATCACGTTAAACCTGACGTTCGATCATCGCATCATTGATGGCGCCCCCGCCGCACGGTTTTTGCAATTGGTCGGCCAACTCATCGAAAACCCCGTGGCCTCGTTGGTTTGATTTTGGCTTACGCCCGATTCGCGATAAAATGCTTGCCAAGCCGCGGCGGCGGTGGTACGTTGCAAGCGTCTCGGTCGCTCGGCGGTTTTGAGGCCACCGCCGGGCCAGTTCTCGCACGTTTCGTGCATTCAGTTGAACAGAGAAAAGGAGAATTGCCATGTCGCGTTTCTTCGTGCGCGTCGCGCTCAATGCGGGCATCTGTATTTCGTTGACGGGGGCCGCGTCGGCGGGCGATCCAAAACCGGAAACCTCCGCTCGGCCGCTGCCCAGCGCCGAGCAAAGCAGAATTCTGGCGGCGCTCGATCAGCCTACCGAGTTCGACTTTCAACAGCGGTCGCTGGCGGAGGCGATGAACTATTTTGAGCGGAAGCACCAGATCGAGATTCATCTCGATGCCAAAACACCCAATGACGCGGGAATCGGCGACGACACGCCGATCACCGAGGCGCTGAGAAACATCTCCCTGCGATCCGCGCTCAAACTGCTGCTCCGGCCGCTCAACTTGACCTACTTCGCGGGCGACGGCTACCTGTTGATCACCAGCAAAGCCGCGACGACGCCAAGAATGAGTTTCAAGGTTTACCCGGTCGAGGATCTGGTCGCGCTCGACAGCCCCTTTCGTCCGGCTGCGCCCATGCCTGGCGACGGCGACGACGCTCCAATTCAACGCGAGGTTCTCAAGTTCAACCAGACCGGCATTTTTGGAGGTGCTTCCGCTACGGCCGACCGGCGGCGCGACGAGGCGGGTGATTATGCGAGCCTGATCAAAGTGATAACTGAAACCATCGCGCCCACCGAATGGGACGTAGTCGGTGGCCCCGGCTCCATCACCGGCAACGGCAACATTCAAGCCATCGCCGTTTCGCAGACCGACGAAGTTCATGAACAAATCTTCGCCATGCTCGCCGCTCTGCGTCGCGTGCGCGACGCGCAACTCGCGGCGGCGAAGCCCTTTGAACCGCCGCCACCCGCGGTCCCCGAAAAAGAGGCACGGCTTCAGGTCCGCGCTTACCGTTTGATGCGTGGAACGGGCGTGCCAAACAAGAGTAGCTGGCGGCCGGTGGCGTCGTTTGTCGGCGATGCCCGACCGCCGCGCAGCAAGCAAACCGACGGCCAGGCCAAGGCAGCGGCGAAACCCGCCGTGGATGCGACCGCCGCCAACGGCACGTCGCCAGGCAAAGACGCGAGTCCCGCCGAAAAGCCCGAGCCCGCCGCGCAGGAGGCCGATCAAGCGTCTCCCGCTGGCGCAGACAATTCACTGGAATCGTTGGCTGCGATGATCGCCCGGTTGGTTCCGACGATCATCGAACCGGAGAGCTGGAAACCCTTGGGCGAGGGAGCGATCGTGGCCGCCGGCGAGGGCGTTGTGGTGCAAAACACCGCGCAGGTGCAGCGCCGCGTGGCCACGCTGATGATCGAATTGCTGCCCGACTGCGTGCCGATGGGTTTTACCGGGCCCTGGGGGCCGTGGAACGTCGCCGTCCCGACGGGCCGCCATGTCGCG
>DASVGM010000231.1:0-8690 GCA_036379555.1 Pirellulales bacterium
AGACGCCAGCCGATCAAACGCTGCCGCCATGGACGGCGCAATTGCTGGCGTCGCCGGTGTTCGAGGAACAAAAGCGGTTCGGCGGTCGCTCCGTGCCTGCCGACGATCTATTCGGCAAGCTCCTGGCCCTGCTCGATCGACGCGGTGGGAAGCTGACGTCGGCGGCCTTAGCCCGTGCCTTGGAGTGCCCGCCGTTGCGACTGCGCGGCCTTTTGGCCACGATGCAGCGAGTCTTGAACGTCGATGGCTATGCCGTGTTGAGCCGCGACGATACTTCGGACACGATTGAATTAAACCGCGAGCTGCTTTTGCGGCAGTTTGATTTGGAGTGAGGGGAAGCAACCACGAAACACACGAAAGGGGAAGAATAGCAGGCGGAAAAGAATAAAGAGAGTGGTTGAAAACAATCGACCACGGGCGGGAGGCCGATTCGCGGTTGGCAAGTCAGGCGGCTCGTCGGAAACACGGTTTCCTTTCTTGTTTTTTTTTCGTGTGCTTCGTGTGTTTCGTGGTTTTATGAAATGCGTTAGAAATACGGCTATGAGTCTCAGTCCGCAACGACGGCAAGAAATCATCGACGCCCTGCGTCGCGGGACCGTGCCGCGCAGCAGTCTCGATACGTTTGCGGTCGGCCTGGAACGCTTCGAGGCCGCGCTCGACGACGAAATCCGAAAAGTCGGCGCGGGTGGCAGCGTCTTCAAGGCGGTTCGGGGCGAATATGGCTGCGGCAAGACCTTTTTTGCCCGGTGGCTGGCTGACCGTGCCCGCAAACTCGGCTTCGCCACTTCCGAGGCCCAAATATCCGAGACGGAAACACCGTTGCACCGCCTGGAAACGGTCTACCGGCGGTTGATGGAGCGTCTGTCCACGACGGACACGCCGCAGGGAGCACTGCGAAACATCGTTGACGGCTGGTTCTACACGCTGGAAGAAGACGTGCGCGCCGAGGGCCTGGCCGGCGATCCAAACAAGCTCTATCGGCGCATCGGCGAACTACTCGAACGGCGGCTCATGACCGTCAACGGCACGGCGCCGATGTTTAGCGCCGCGCTACGGAGCTATTGTGAGGAGGAGGCCGCCGGCGACCATCGAGCGGCCGAGGGCATCATGGCTTGGCTGGCGGGCCAGCCGAATGTCGCCGCGGCGGCGAAGCGATCCGCCGGCGTGAAGGGCGACATCGACCACTTTGGCGCTCTGAGCTTCTTGCAGGGCGTGCTGATCGTGCTACGTGACTCGGGGCATCCGGGCCTGTTGGTGGTGCTCGATGAAGTCGAAACCATCCAGCGCGTGCGCAGCGACGTCCGCGATAAGAGCTTGAACGCCTTGCGGCAACTGATTGACGAGATTGATTCCGGCCGTTTTCCCGGCCTCTACTTGCTTGTCACCGGCACGCCGGCATTCTTTGACGGCCCGCAAGGCGTGCAGCGATTGGAGCCGCTCGCTCAGCGTCTGCACGTTGATTTCCAAACAGAGGCTCGGTTCGATAACCCGCGCGCGGTGCAGATTCGCCTGCCGGCATTCGACCTGGAGCGACTTTGCCAGGTTGGCTGCAAGGTCCGCGACATTTTTCAGCAACATGCGACGGCGCCGGAGAGGGTCGCCGCGCTTTGCAGCGACGATTATGTCCGTGAGCTGGCTACCGCGGTGACAGGAAAATTGGGCGGTAAGGTCGGCATTGCCCCGCGCATCTTTTTGAAAAAGCTCGTCGCCGACGTGCTCGATCGAATCGACCAGTTCCCCGACTTTAACCCGCGTCAACACTATGCGCTGACCATCGCCGAAACAGAGCTGACGCCGGTGGAACGGCAGGCGATGGCGGCCACCGACGTGGATGAGATTGAGCTGGAACTGTGATGATCGCTAGGAAAAGGAACCACGAAACACACGAAACACACGAAAAAAAGGAAGAAAATGAAGGGCGAGAAGGGAAGGAACAGGTCGTGTCGAGGTTGTGAGTTTATCCTTTCACTCTTTTCGTGTGTTTCGTGTGTTTCGTGGTTCTATACCAAGTCTCTGTTAAGTGGTTAACAAGTTGGCTGAATTTGACCAGCTACATCCGGCGCTCGCGCATCACATCGTCAACAGCCTCGGTTGGCGTGAGCTGCGGCCGTTTCAAGAAGCGGTGATCGCTCCGATTCTGGCCGGTCAGCACCTGATCGTCGTGGCTCCCACGGCCGGCGGTAAGACCGAAGCGGCCTTCTTTCCGGTTTTCTCGCGGATGCTGTCGGAAGACTGGTCGGGTTTGAGCGTGCTCTACATCTGCCCGATTAAGGCGCTGCTCAACAATCTCGACCTTCGTCTGCAGCGCTACTGCTCTCTATTGGGTCGGCGGTCGGCTTTGTGGCACGGCGACGTCACGACCACGGCCCGGCGGCACGTGCTGCGCGATCCGCCTGACTGTCTTCTGACGACGCCCGAATCGTTGGAGGTCATGTTGGTATCGCCCAACGTGGATGACCGCCGCTTATTTGGCCAACTCCGGGCGGTGGTCGTGGACGAGATACACGCCTTCGCCGGCGACGACCGCGGCTGGCACTTGCTGTCGGTCCTGGAACGCATCACGAGGCTGGCCGGTCGTGAAATTCAGCGGATCGGGCTATCGGCCACCGTAGGCAACCCCGACACTCTCATCGACTGGTTGGCCGGCTGCTGCCATGGTACACGGCGCGTTTTCGTCCCGCCGGCAACTCCCGCGTCAGAGGCTGACGTGAAGCTTGATTACGTCGGCTCCCTGCACAATGCCGCGGTGGTCCTATCCAGGCTACACCGTGGTGAAAAGCGCCTCGTTTTCATTGACAGCCGAGCACGCGCGGAAGAACTGGGCATGGAGCTGCGGCAGCTCGGCGTAACGGCCTTCGTGACGCACAGTTCTTTGAGCCAAGAACAGCGGCGCCAGGCGGAAGACGCCTTTACCAACCGTGAAGATTGCGTCATTGTCGCCACCAGCGTGCTGGAACTTGGTATCGACGTGGGGAATCTCGATCGTGTCATTCAGATCGACAGCCCAGCCACGGTATCGAGCTTTCTGCAGCGCATGGGCCGCACGGGGCGGCGCCCAGGCACGACGCGAAACTGTCTGTTCCTGGCGACGCAGGACGAAGCGTTGGTTCAAGCCGCCGGCCTCATCGACTTGTGGGCCGAGGGCTATATCGAGCCGATCGAACCGCCGGCGGAGCCCTATCACATTCTGGCGCAGCAGTTGATGGCGATTTCCTTGCAGGAGCGGAGCATCGGGCGCGACACCTGGCTCGAATGGATTCGTGGCGTGCCGGCCTTTCGTGAGATGCCAGTCGAACGCATCGCGCAGATCGTTGAATGGATGCTGGAACGTGGCATTCTATGGGAAGAAGAGGGCATTCTCAGCATCGGTCAGCACGGTGAAGAAGCCTACGGCCGTAAGCACTTCTTGGAACTCTTTTCCGTCTTCATGTCGCCGCCGCTGTTTTCCGTGTTGCATGGCCGGCAGGAACTTGGCTTTGTCGATGAGCTGACGTTCTTGGGTAAGCGGGAAGGGCCGCGGATTCTGTTGCTCGGCGGGCGATCGTGGCGGGTAACGCACGTCGATTGGCAGCGTAAGACCGCCTACGTCGAAGCGGCGGAAGGGCCGGGCAAGTCGCGTTGGGCCGGGACAGGACCGGGCCTTGGTTTCCGGCTGTGCTAAGCGATCAAGCGGGTACTTGCTTCGGACGCCATGAACGGACGTTGGTCACAGCGTGCTCAGGAGCGACTCGCGGAAATCCGGCACGACTTTGCCTGGTTGACGGGCGATGCGTCCGCCGCGATCCTCAACGCGAACCGGCAGGTCGAGTGGTGGACGTTCGCCGGCCACCGCGCCAACGCCACGTTGGTTCCCGCGTTGGCAGCCGGCACCCATAGCAGCGTTGCGCACGGCAGCTTCACCTTGATCTTCGCCCAGGGCGTTTCATTGACGGACATTGAGCAGGCAATTCTCAGCCTGCGATCACGAGGCGTCACCGAGTTCCTGCCGGCAGTCGATGAGCGTGCCATTGACGGCCTGAAGTTCGCCGATTGCTTGCCACCCGCACTGGCCTTACACCTACTCCAGACTCGGATGCGGGATCGAGTTGGCGTCGAACATATTCTTGAAACGCCAGCCCGCCATGTGACCCAGCCCGCCATGTGACCCAGCCCGCCATGCGACAAAGTGAAGCTGTCATTGGGCGCTATACGTCACGCTGCCAAGGCAGCTTTTTCTCTCAAATCCATGGAACGCCTGAGCCATGCCTTAAAAATCCAATGCCCGCCCCTCTTTTGGCCAGAAAACCACCCACAGATTTGTCAGAGGAACCATTTATTTAGCGTGCCATCTCGCGGAGGTAAATGTTCTTGAAATAGAGCGTATTGCCGTGGTTTTGTAGTTCGATTTGCCCGGTCGAAGAAATCGGCTGCTTGTAATCCCAATAATTCTCCAGCACGACGTTATCGACCACCACCACGTCGTTGAGCTTCACGGTTACTTTATCGCCGATCATGGTGATTTTGAAAGTGTTCCACTCGCCGATGGGCTTGTCGGCCACCGCGGTAGGCTTGTTGGGATGCATTCTGTTGTTGTAAAGACCGCCGGAACCAACTCCGTTTGCCGGGCCGCTGGCCGGATCCCAAATCTGCACTTGCGGCGTGCCGCGCAGGTAAATGCCGCTGTCGCCGGCTGGCTTGATTTTCCAATCGACCCACAATTCAAAATCTCCATAATCCTTCGCGGTCGCCAGGCTGCGGCCTTTGCCGTCAAACACCAGCACGCCATCTTCCACGGCCCAATGCTTTCGCATGTCTTCATTGGCCTCGGCCTGGGCTTTGGCGAGATCCTCGGGCGAAGCCGCGGCCCGCTTAATGGGATTGTCGAGTGGGCCTTTCACCAGCCCTTTCCAACCGGCTAGGTCTTTGCCGTTGAATAGAGCCACAAAGCCTTCAGGCGGTGTGTTATCGGCGGCGTTGGCGATGGGCGCGAAAAGCAGCAAGGCGGCGAGGGAAACAGCGGCGGCAAGTCTCATGATGTTCGGCTCCGGTCTGTGTTTATCAGCGAATCGTTACAGATTACTCCGCCCCGCGGCCGACCGCCAGTGGTTTGTGGATGGACTTGAACCCTTGCGGCCCGCCGAATGCCGGTTATCCTCAAGACAATCACTGCAACCAATGCCGGAGTTTTGCCATGAGTTACCGCAAGTCGTGTCTGTTGATCTTCGCCGTCATCTTTTCGTGCTGCCAATTCTCTTTTGCCGCCGACGAACTGGCGACGACCACACCGGCTGCCAGGCCCGACGACTGGTGGCAGCGGCGGCACGAGAAGATCAACGATCGCGCCAAGCAGGGCGACGTCGATTTGCTCTTCATTGGCGATTCAATCACCCAGGGCTGGGAAGGCCAACCGGGCAATGCCATCTGGCAGAAGTTCTATGGCGCGCGCAAAGCCATGAACGCCGGCATCAGCGGCGACCGCACCCAGCACGTTTTGTGGCGGCTGGACAACGGCAACATCGAAGGCATCAAGCCCAAGCTCGCCGTGGTGATGATCGGCACCAACAATTCAGGCAGCGACACCCCTGAGGATATCGCGGCCGGCATCACGGCCATCGTCAAGAAGCTGCGCGAGAAGCTGCCCAAAACAAAGATCCTGCTGCTGGGCATCTTTCCGCGCGGCGCCAATTCCGAAGCTCCCCAACGCAAGGTGAATCAGGCGACGAACGCGATCATCAAGAGTCTGGACGACGGCAAAGCGGTGTATTACGTCGACATCGCCGAAAGTTTTCTGGACGACGACGGCAAACTCGCGCAGCAGATCATGCCCGACTTGCTGCACCTCAGCAATCGCGGCTATGAGATTTGGGGTGAGTCAATCGAGCCTAAAGTAGCGGAACTGATGGGCGAGTAGTCGTCCGCAGAAAAAACCTGCGGGCCATTGCGGCCCGCAGGTACTTGGTGAACGACAAAATGCCAGCTTATGCTATCGTGTGGGGCCGGTTCACGTTGTTGTAGAACTGCGGAGTCGACAAGATGGCGAGTTGCACGTCCTCCCAGGTGGCGCCTGCGGCTAGCGAGGCGAAGAAGGCGTCATTCCCCTCGGGGGCATCGCCGTACGGCCCCTCAAGGTAAAGGTTTTCCCAGCCGGCGCCAGTCAACTGCGCCAGAGCGTACAGGCCGAACCCGGCTGGGGTTCCGGGCGACCCGAGGATATTGTCGGCCGTGCCGCCTTGCTCTGGGTAGAAGGCGTCGAGCAGGTCGTGATGGGCTTCAGGCGTGTTGAGAATCGCGAGAGCGACTCCCGCTCGCCCCGCGGCGCTGTTCCCAGGCGTGCTCCAGGAGGCCGGGTCGGTGTCATTTGGCGACCGGCCCAACACGTCCAAGACAACGGCATTGAGCCATTGTTGGACCGTGCCGCCGCTCTTCGCGTAAAACTCGTCGGACCCGAGGAACGCGGCCACAATGTTCTCCTCATTGGAACTCAGGCTCGGCGTGCCCGGATGGCCCAATTGCTGAGTCCAGTAGGTCAGATCCGCCTGGCTGGGCGCGCGGCCCAGAATCGTCGCGTACGCGGTCGTTACCCAGTGGGCCGCGTACTCTTGCGAATTCAAGAAACCTTGGATTACCGACAAGCGCCCCAGCGCGTTATCGTGCTGCGGCTGCGAGAGGTAAGCGAGCCACCCGGCTTCGCCCGTGGCGTCGGGCTCGCGCCCCAGCAACTCACGATAGAGACTCTGCACGAAGGTCTGCGGCGTACCATCGCCCGGCGCGCCCGCTAAGAAGCCGGCGCCGGCGATGAGCGACGTCGGGTTCCTGACGGTGGTCGAACCGGTGGCCGAGACGGGGCTGGCCGTGTTCCCCGCGACGATGACCGAGGCGGTGTCCGCGTAAATTCCCGCCGCCGTGGGCGTGAAGGTGATCGTGATCGTGGTGTTACCCGTCGGCAGGCTGGCGATGACGCCGCTGATCGTGCCGTTGGCATAGGTGAAGGTGTCGCCAAGACCGTCGCTGGCCGTAACATCCGCCGAAACATTGAAGTTGCCAAACACGTCGGAGAACGACACGTTGGCCACGGCGTTGACGCCGTTGTTGGTCAAGGTCACGGTGTCAGTGACCAGCGTGTTGATAAGGCCGTTGGCCGGCGCGCTCTTGGCCACGGAGACACTCGTGCCCGCCGCGACGGGCACCGACGTGATACCGTAGGCGGAGGTGGGCGTGCCGATGTTGCCGAGCATGTTCACCGCGGCCACGTCGGTGTAGATTCCCGCGGCCGTGGGCGTGTAGGTGATCGTGATCGTGGTGCTATGCGTCGGCAGGCTGGCGATGACGCCGCTGACAACGCCGTGTGAATAGGTGAATGTGTCGCCAAGACCGTCGCTGGCCGAAACGCCCGAGACGTTGAGATTGCCAAACACGTCGGAGAACGGCACGTTGGCCACCGGGTTGGCGCCGTTGTTGGTCAAGGTAACGGTGTCGGTAACCGTTGTGCCGATGGCGCCGGTGCTCGGCGCGGTCTTGCTCACGGAGACATTCGTACCCGTTGCGATGGGCACGGATGTGATACCGTAGGCATAGGTTGGCGTGCCCGTGTTGCCGACGATGTTCACCGCGGCCACATCGGTGTAGACTCCCGCGGCCGTGGGCGTGTAGGTGATCGTGATTATGGTGTTACCTGTCGGCAGGCTGGCGATGGCGCCGCTGAGCGTGCCGTTGGCAAAGGTGAACGTGTCGCCAAGGCCGTCATTGGCCGAAACGCCCGAGACATTGATGTTGCCAAACACGTCATAGAAGGGCACGTTGGCCACCGCGTTGGCGCCGTTGTTGGTCAAGGTCACCGTGTCGGTAACCTGTGTGCCGACGGCGCCGTTGGCCGGTGCGCTCTTGGCCACGGAGACACTCGAGGCCGGCGCGGTCACCGACGTGGTTCCGTAGGCGAAAGGGGACGTGCTCGTGTTGCCGAGGATGTTCACCGCGGCCAGGTCGGTGAAGATTCCCGCGGCCGTGGGCGTGTATTGAATCGTGATTGCGGTGTTACCCGTCGGCAGATTGTCGATGGTGCCGCTGAGCGTGCCATTGGCATAGGTGAACGTGTCGCCAAGACCGTCGCTGGCCGAAACGCCGGAGACGTTGAAGTTGCCAAACACGTCGGAGAACGGCACGTTGGCCACCGAGTTGGCGCCGTTGTTGGTCAAGGTTACCGTGTCGGTAATCGTTGTGCCGACGGTGCTGTTGGCCGGCGCGCTCTTGGCCACGGAGACACTCGTGGCCGGCGCGGTCACCGACGTGGTTCCGTAGGCGAAAGGCGACGTGCTTGTGTTGCCGAGGATGTTCACCGCGGCCAAGTCGGTGAAGAGCCCCGCCACCGTGGGCGTGTACTGAATTGTTATCGAAGTGCCGCCCGTAGGCAGGTTGGCGATGGCGCCGCTGAGCGTGCCATTGGAATAGTTGAACGTGTCGCCAAGACCGTCGTTGGCCGAAACGCCCGAGACATTGAAATAATTGCCCAGCACGTCGGAGAAGGGCACGTTGGTCAACGCCGCGCCGCTGTTGTTGGTGATGGTCACGGTGTCGGTGACCTGCGTGCCAACCACGCCGGTAGGCGGCGCGCTCTTGGCCACGGAAACGTCGGCCGCCAAATAAACGCGGTCTTCGAGTTGTTCAACGGCGAAGTTCAGAACCTCAAATTCTGAGCGCCAGGGTGCCTTGCCACG
>DASVGM010000232.1:0-13590 GCA_036379555.1 Pirellulales bacterium
GGGAGTGCAACGAGTCAAACCGCACGTCCTAATGGACGCCAGTTCCGGTGTGATTCTGCTGACCGCGTCGACGCCAATTCAGACGCCGCTATTAGCCGTGCGCCGATCCGCGGAGCGGTGCCAACCTTCCGTGGCCACCCGTATCGGCCTCGCTGGCGCAGCCGCAGTCGTCGTGTGTTGTCTGCTGCGTCGAACCGCCAAATCGTTTTTGCTACACTCAAATCCAGGAGAGTCACATGAAAAGTAGCGTAGTAGCGTTGTTGCTAACAATCGCCGCACTCACATTATCGTACGAAACATTCTCGCCACAGGCTCTTCCGCCAGCAGTGGAAATCAATCGCGCAGACGCCATCACAATCCGTGGCGGTGGAACGTGCTACAAGATGTTACCGGCGACATGCCCCAATCCAGGCAACGTCAACGGTGGCTGCGGCGGAGTGAAATGCACTATGGTGCCAATCGATGACAGCCAGTACTTTGCTCCGCAATGTTTAACTACCGATGTATACACATTCGATGGAGCGGCCCAGAAGACGCAAAGCGCGGGCAATACGGGAAATGACGGGCCAAACGGCTCGGGGAATGTTGGCATAACGCCGATTCAACCACCCTATTGGTGTGGGAACTGGTATACGTGCGACACAACTTCACCAACCTACACAGAAACCTACTGCAAACCGGCCGGCACCGGCGACTACGTCTGCGCCGGCCTCGGGGTAACGGCAAATAATGTCACTCGGAATCAGCCTGACCCAAATACCCAGACATGCCCTTGGATCCCACTAGCACACGGCAGATTGGGTGACCTGCGAATCGTTGCCGTGGCGCGCTCAAACGGGCTGCCGTTCTCGCGGTTTGACACGTTAGCAAGGGGCGACTAATGCGTCAAAACATCGTGAACAGGCGCGAATTGTTGATCGTCGCGCTCTGTTCGTCCATCGTGTTCGGCGTCGACTGTGTACTTTCGGCTGCGGCAATCGATGATGGAACTTTGCGAGGCGCGGCGGCGGCGGAACGAGCGAAGTTCCTCATGACGGGACTGCGCGATGCGCGCGAGCGCTTGCGGAAGGGCGTCGTGCGCGTTCACGGCACCAAGCGCGAGAATGCCTATAATCAGAAGCCGCTTGCGGGTGAACTGACGCAGTTCTATGCATTCGACAATGATTCGGGGTTGCTTCGCTATGAGCGCAAGGAGCCCCGACGATCGTTCGTCGCGACGCCGATCGACAAGCCAGCCATTCCGCAGCGCGGCGTGAGGCCCACGGAGGATCTGGCGCTGAACAGGATCTATTGGAGGTGCCCGCGCAAGAGCGTGCAATACACGGCCGGCGACACGGTCTTGGCGATTTGCGCCGAGGACGCCGACGCTCCTATTTATTCCGCGTTCGACGTTCGCGCCGTTGGGCTTCACTATCTCGAGGACTACCAACGGCAGACTCGTTTCGAGGAAATCGTCGACACCTTCATGCGCTTTCCCGCCGAGCAGGTCAGCGATGTTGGAGACGGCGTGTACCGCATCGAGTGGTCGCTTGGCGACCGCGGGCATCATAGGCGCACACTGTGGATCGACCGGAGCCACGGCTTCACCCCAACACGAATGGAGCTGCGCGACCGATTGCCCCACCTTCCGGACGATCATCCTTGGAAACCGCCGTACGCCGTGACAGAGGCCACATGGACCTTGATCTCCGACGTGTGGGTGCCAAAGACGTACAAAATAGCGGACGGCCCCGAGGATTCCGAGGCAGCGCTGGGGCATCACCCGTCGATTCGTTATGAGCACACGTTCGAGTGGGAATCGGTGAATGAGCCGCTCCCGCCAGATTTGTTTGAGGTGAAGTCGCTCGAACTCCCGAATGGATGCATCGTTACGGATTGGCGCGGGCAGCGGCCGATTGTCGAAGCCGTCATCGGCCAACCGAACTCGCCGTTGCTCGGAGAGGCTGGCAGTGCCAAGCGCGAGGCGCCGCCGGCGATTAGCTCGTGGAGAATTTGGATTATGCTTGTCAATATCGCCCTGCTCGTGGCGCTGGGCGTTTTCGTCGCCGTGCGGCGGTGGACGCGGCGTCGCGCGGCAGCTAGGCGAGATTGAGAAAGGAAAAAACCCTGCGCACGCCATTAATCGGCTTGCTGGTTGCGCATGCGATGCTCGTGTTGCTCATCGCCGCGCAATACTCCGGTACGCGCGACGAGCCGGCGCACTTGGCGGCCGGAATGAGCCACTGGCGTTTTGGCGACTTCGCGCTTTATCGCGTCAATCCGCCACTGGTTCAAATGGCTGCGGCGCTGCCGGCCTTGTTGGTCGGCGCGGCGGAAGACTGGTCGGGGTTTAGCAGCCGACCTTTGTCGCGCGCCGAGTTCCCAGTGGGCCGCGCATTTGTCGCGGCTAACGCCAACAGAAGCATCCGACTTATCCTTTTCGCGCGACTGGCGTGCCTGCCGTTCGCGTTGGTCGCGGCCTGTGTTTGCCGTCGCTGGGCAGCCGAGCTTTACGGTAGCGCTGCGGGCCTCGTGGCGCTGTCGCTCTGGTGCTTCTGCCCGATCGTTTTAGGCCACGCCGCCTTGTGTACGCCCGACGTGGCCGCGGCCGGCATGGGCGCGGCGGCGTGTCACGCTTTTTGGCGCTGGCTGAGGCAGCCGACGTGGTTGGCGGCTGCCGCGGCCGGCGGCGCGTTGGGGCTCGCCGAGTTGACGAAGTTCACCTGGCTTGTGTTGTTCGCCGTCTGGCCGCTGACTCTATGCGCGTATCGCTGGCGGCGCCGCCGTTTCGCAATGGAAGCCGTTGCCGCCGCGCGGCGCTCAACCTCGTACTTGCAACTTGCCGCAATGCTCTTGCTCGCGGTTTACGTCATCAATCTCGGCTACGCCTTTCAAGGCACCTGCCGCCGCCTCGGCGATTATCGGTTCGCAAGCCGCTTGTTGAAAGGGACTGCTTCGGCGCGAGACGACGCTGCTGGCGCGCAACAAAACCGCTTCGCTGGAACCTGGCTCGGATTCCTTCCCGTGCCGTTGCCGCGCGATTACGTGCTGGGCATCGATGTGCAACGGTTCGATTTTGAGACCTATCCGACGACGTTTTTCCGTGGCGAATGGCGTGATGAAGCTCCCTGGTGGGCGTACTTTTACGCCTTGTCAATCAAGCTTCCGCTCGGGACATTAGCGCTGATCGCGGTAGCCGCATTGATCGCCATTAGGCGGCCGCGCGCCGCCATCTCCCGCGATGAATTCGTGTTGCTGGCCCCCGCGGCGGCCATACTGGGAGTGGCCTGCACTTGTACCGGGCTAAATAGCCAGGTGCGGTACGTGCTGCCGGCGTTGCCGTTCCTTTTCATCTGGTGCTCGAAAATCGCCAGCGCGGCGCGGGCGCGTTGGATCGGCGCGGCGCTCCTTTTATGGTCGTCGCTGGCGACACTCGCGAACCACCCGCACCACCTCGCCTACTTCAATGAGCTATCGGGCGCGTCAACGACGCGACCGCCCCCGCTGCTCGACAGCAATTTTGACTGGGGGCAGGATTTGCTTAACCTTGAGCGCTGGATGAAAGCGAATCCCTCGGCCACCCCGCTGACGTTGGCTTATTACGGCAGCTTTGACCCGCAGGACATCGGAATCGACGCATTGCCAGCGCAAACCCGCCTCACGGAGGGCCGCGCCTCAAAACCGAGCCCGGGATGGTACGCTATTAGTCTTGGTAAGCTATGGGGCCAAGACGATACGTTTGCGTTTTTCCGCGGCGTACGCCCGCACGCAATCATCGGCAGGACCATTTTCGTGTATCATGTGCGTGAGCCGTCGCCGTAAGTCGCGGTTTTACGTGATCGCGAGGCATGCCCCTCTATTCCCCACCGGCAAGAATCCGTTAATATCGCGGTTGCAGGCAAACCCCGGTTTGAGCATGGCGGCCAGCGAGTTGATTGCCGGACATGCCCCGTTTTAAACATTGACGACCCTCATTCCACATCGCTCTCCATGAATGTTTTCGATCGTTTCCGCTTGGATGGCAAGCGTTTTTTCATCACGGGCGGCTCGCGCGGCCTGGGCCGTGCCATGTCGCTGGCCTTGGCCGAGGCCGGCGCCGACGCCATTTTGGTCGGCCGCGACGCCGCCAGCCTGGAGCAAACGGTCGCCGACATTCGAGCGCGTGGCCGCCAGGCGGTCGCTTTGCAGGCCGATGTCGGCCGGCCGGCCGAATGCGAAGCGGCCTGCCAACAGGCGCTTGCCCAGCATGGACCAATCGACATTGTGATCAACAACGTCGGCGGCAGGCGCGTGCCGACGCCCACCACCGAAATGTCCGTTGAAACTTGGCACGAACTGCTCGATTTGAATCTCACCAGCACCTTTGTTTGCACCAAGGTGCTCGGCAAGCCCATGCTTGAGCGGCGCGCGGGGCGAATCATCAATATCGCGTCCATTTCCGGCATGGTGGCCAACCGCGGCATCGGTGGACGAAGTTATGAAACCGCCAAGGCGGCCGTCATTCAATTCACTCGGGCCACGGCGGTGGACTGGGCGCCTTTCGGCGTGACGGTCAATGCGATCTGCCCCGGCGGCTTCATGACGGAGCCGAATGTCCGCTGGGCGCGCGAACGCCCGGAAGTGATTGAGGCGTTCAAAAAAGAGATCCCCATGGGCGAGTTCGGCCAACCGGAGGATCTCGGTCCCTTGGCCGTCTACCTGGCCAGCGATGCCTCGCGTTATATGACCGGAGCGGCGTTGATCATCGACGGCGGTTATACGTTAATGTGAGGAGTGCGGGAAAACTCAACTGTGGGGCGGGCCGCCGGCCCGTAGCCGACTTCGTGACAAGTCGGGGCGTGGTAGCAGGTTACCGCCAGAATTCTCACGAATTCCGCTACGCAGTGTGCGCCGCCGCTGCTCGCCAATAGTTCAACGTATCGGCGATGGTGCGCTCGATGGCGATTTCCGGCCGCCAACCGGTGGCGGCCTGCACGCGGCGCAGGTCGGCGATCGGATCGAATCGTTCTCCTCCGGGTTCAAGTTCGACGACCTCCGTGGCGGCCCCCGAATGCCGCACGAGCGCGTCCACCAAATTGCCCGTCCGCCGCGCCACGCCGCAGCCGACGTTATACACACCACCTCCCTCGCCATGCTCGGCCAGCAGGCGATAAGCGCGCACCACGTCGCGCACGTCGGTGACATCAACCCATGTATCGAGATGTTTCACGCGCAATCGCGGCGCATTGCGCGCCACCTGCGCGGCCCATTCGGGCAACATCAACCTTGGCTCTTGCCGCGGGCCTGTGTGTTGAAAGGCCCGCGCGATGATCGTATCCAAACCTTGCTTTTCAGCCGTCTGCCGCACGGTGTTTTCGGCCATGAGCTTCGTCTTGCCGTAAGCCCGCTGCGGGGCCGCCGGCGCGTCTTCGGCAAACAGCCGCCGCTCGTGGCTCGCTTTGCCATAGACGTGGCTTGTGCTGACAAACACGAAGCGCGGCCGGCTTGTTTGCCCCGCGGCCAGTTCAAGCACGCGCTGGGTGCCACGCACGTTTGTTTCGATCGCGCGCTCGGTCGGCTCCGCCGTGCCGCAATCACCGGGAACACTGAGTGCCGCGAGATGATAAATGCAATCTGGCTTGAACTCGGCCAAGATGGTCGCCAGGCTCTCAGGCGGGCCGCCGATTCCCACGTCCCAGGGTACAACCCGTGTTTCTCGCAAGCGGCCTCCGGCCCAACTCGGCCAGGCGCCGCCACGCGAGCAGCCCAGCACCTCGTCACCGCAATCAAGTAGATGTTCGGCCAAAAAGCCGCCCGCAAAACCAGTGATGCCTGTGATAAACGCTCTCATGGGCCGTAAAATGACGCGAAACGATCGTGATGGCCAGGCGGATCGCAGTGGTTGCCGGCCCGGTTGCGGCATTATTATAACACGCTCGCGACAAGTTCCACCGCGCGCGGGCGGGAACGGGGCGTATTTTTCCCGCGATTGAGGAGGATGCCCTTCCCAGTCCGCCTCACTTTTCTCTTGACTCAATTATGGAATCCTGCCACACTTCCGCCCCTGTTGCTTTTACTGCTCCGTTTTCAGAAGGAGGCGCACGGATGCACCGCCGCATTGCTTTTCTATGTTTGACATGGCTGTCCGCCGCGAGTTGGCTCGGAGTTTTGCCGGGCTGTGGAAAATCAGAAGGCCAGCCCGTGGCGGCCAACAACACGGCCGCCGGCGACGCGGAAGATGACGCCGCGGCGTCGAAGACCGATCCGGCCGTTGATAGGCAAGCGGCGTCCGCGGTCGTGCATGATTTTTTGCAGGCCATAAAAACAGGAGATGAAACGATCTCGAACGAGTTGCTCACGCCGCTGGCGCGGCAGAAAACCTCGGAACTCGACATGGCTGTGGCGCCCATGGGCAGCGAAACCGCGAATTTCACCGTGGGCAATGTCGAACTTCCCGCCGAAGGCGAGGGCGAATTGGCTCACGTTTCCTCAACCTGGACCGATATTGACGATGACGGCGCCGAGCACACCGACGAAATCTTGTGGGTGCTGCGGCGCGAAAAGGAAGGTTGGCGTATCGGCGGCATGGCGACCAAGATTTTTGAGGATGAGCCGCCTCTCTTGCTCGACTTTGAGGATCCCGTCGATATGCGGCGCAAACAACAACTCGCCGAGGCGGAAATGGAGCGTCGTGCCAGGCTGGCCGTGGAAAGCGAAACGGACGCGATCGCGGAAGAGTTGGCGGAAACTGATCCTGTTCCTGTGGCGGACAAGCGGCAGTCGGCCTCCAGGCCGGCAGCGACACGCAAGAAGTAACCTCTTGCTGGCAAACAACTAACGTAAAGTCGCCCAGGCCCGAGAAATCGGGCCTTTTTTTTTGCGCGCGCGCTTGTCGCTTGCATCCCCCGCTTGGCTGGGCTAATATTGCGCATGTTACGCAAAGCTGCCGGTTTACGCACGGGTTAAAAATTTCCTGTTTTAACCATTGACAGCGAGTTCATCCGTGTTAACCTAGTCAACCTAGCGTGTGCATTTGACTTCAATCGTCGTAACCGTTAAGGCTTAAACGATAGGCCTTAAGACAGGGTTTGGTTCGGCGTTTGCGGTCGGAGGCACCTGAGAACAAAAGGCCCCTCCCTTTTAGCGGTCGTCAGGAGGGGATATTATCGTGAGACGGCCATGTGTTCCAATTTGTTTTTGGTACGGTACCTGTTTGTTGGAGGAACTAAGGATGAATCGTGCTCTTCTGTTCGGCATCGCGATCTTCTTCGCGGTTGTCGGTATCGCCCTCATCGGGGGCGAAAGCAAAGTTTTGGCTGGCCACGGTTGCTGTGGCTGCTCATGCGGCGGTGGCGGCTGCGGTGGTGGCCATCATGGCTGCTGCGGCTGCGGTGGCCGTCGTCATCACCGTCGTAGCCACGGCTGCTGTGGCTGCGGTGGCTACCAGGACTGCTGCAACACCTGCTGTGGTCAGCAGGCTTGCTGCCAGCAGTCGTGTGCTCCGGCTTGCGCTCCGGCCTGCCCGCCGGCTTGCTGTGGCAACGGCCACGCCGCCCCGGTCGAGGCTCCGGCTTCGAACGGCGTTGACGAGGCGCCCGCCACTCCCACTCCCGACGCCGCGGCCCCCCAGGCCAGGCTCGAGCGTGGCCGTGCTCGTCTGGTCAGCTTCCGTCGCTAATTGGCGTTGTTTCTAATTGGCGTAACGGAATCAGACCCAGCTTTTTTAGTTGATTCGGCCGGCCCTGCGGGCGAATCAACCGATTCCATCACGTTGGCCGGGTTTCCCCTCTCGGGAAACCCGGCCTTTTTTTGTCACCTGTGTCGCCACAAGCTAAGCTAAGAGCATGCGAGACGAAACTTCCTCCCCGGCGAGCGCCGACGAACGCCGCCTGCCTCCCAACTGGCTGCGAACCACCGTCAGCTTTCTGATCGTTGTGCATCTGTTCGCGCTTTTGGTGGCGGTGTTGTCCAATTGGAATCCCTCGGCGCTGGCCACACGTCTGCGCCAGAAAGTGCCGCTGGTGAAGCCCTATTTACAGTTGCTGGCGATGGACCAATCGTACGCTCCCGCATACGCGTTGACGTTTGCCATGCCCGAAGATACCGACATGGCCGTGGAACTGGATCTCAACCTTGCTGACGGATCGCGGCAAAGCTTCTCGTTGCCGGCGGGCGATGTTTGGCCGCGCGTGCGACGGCTGCGTGACGCTCGCTTAGCGGCCACGGCCGGCGATCTGACCGGCGAGACCTTTCGCAACCTGGAAAGTCTCCTGCCACAGGCGATCGCCGCGCACTTTGTCGCCCAATATGGCGCCAAAGGAGGCACAATCCGCTGCATGAGGCACTTCTTGCTTGAACTGGAGAACGCGGCCTCGGGCGATCCTTACGATGCCAGCCGATATCTGAAAGTTTATGAAGCGCGCATCCTCGTGCGCGGAGGCAACGTGCAACTGATGAAAATGGAAGCCGCCGCCGAAGTAGCGCCCGCGGCGGTGGAAAGAGAAAAGCCATGAACGCGAAGCGCGACAACTATTTTCAGACGCTCGCCGGCGAAACAGCCCGCAACTGGAATGACTTTTGGTTTACGCCCAGTGACCCGGCGACCTTGGGCGCGCTACGCGTGATGGTCGGCGTGCTGGCGCTTTATTTAGTGGCGTCGTACACACCCGACCTTGACCGCTATTTTGGCGCCGGTGGCCTGTTGCCTGTGAAGCTGCTGACCGAGTTTCAGCAGGCCATGGGCGACGATGTGCAGTTCGCGCCGCCTCAGGTTCGCGAGTGTATTCCGCGGAAATACCGCTTTTCGTACCTGGATTATGTCACCGGTGCCAGGTTGAAGGCGGCGCACCTGGCCGGCTTGGCCGTGTTCATGCTCTTTACGCTGGGCGTGCTGACGCGTCTGACCGCCGCGGCGTCGCTCATTGTGTTTCTATCGTACATGCATCGCGGTCCGATGCTCACTTCGGGCACGGAGCCCTTGTTGGCCATGCTGTTGTTCTATCTGGCGATAGGCCCTTCGGGCGCCGCCTTTTCGTTCGACGCGCGGCGCGCGCGAAAGCGGCTGCGCAACGGTGAGGAGAGGCACGTGCCGGGCGAATCTGCCAGTCCTTGGGCCACCGTCGCCATACGGCTGATTCAAGTCCACTTCACGTTGGTGCTGGTCATGATGGCCGTCGCCAAACTGGGCAATGAAGCCTGGTGGAACGGCTTGGGCGTCTGGTGGCTGCTGACGAGATCCGAATCACGCCTCGTCGATCTGACTTCGCTGCACGAGTTGCCGCTTTTGATCAACGCTTGGACCTACGCTGTTTTGTTCGGCCAAGCGCTGTTGCCGATTCTGATCTGGAATCGTCTGACGCGGCCTTTGATGCTGATGGTACACGCGGTCATGTGGCTGCTCCTGGCGCCGGTCATCGGCAACTTGCCGTTGGCCGCGGCCATGATCTTGGCCAGCTTGGCGTTCGTCTCACCGGCGCTGGTGCGCCGGCTGTTGCCCGAACCGGCCGCCGATGCGACGAATTGATCCAGCCGGGCGGCGTCAGGCCGCGAGGTCGATCGGCCCGTGGGGACATTTGAGTTGAAACAGCCCAAAAATCTCCTCGCGGGTCAGGCCGCTGTGTTTGTGCGGCTCGACATCGCTGAAAATCGTGTCGAAAATCTCGCGCTTTTCTTCCAGAACCTGGTTGATGCGCTCCTCAATCGTGGCCAAGGCCAGGAAGCGCGTCACCGTCACTGGGCCAGCGGCGCCGATGCGATGCACGCGGTTGATCGCCTGGTCTTCCACCGCCGGGTTCCACCAGCGGTCGAACAAGAACACGTACTGAGCGAATTGCAAATTAAGCCCCACGCTGCCGGCGCCGTAACTGATCAATAGCAGCGGGCGACCGCGATCTTCTTTGAATTCACGAATCACGTCGTCGCGCTTCTTGGACGGCACGCCGCCGTGATAGGCCAACGGTCGAAATTCCGCCAGCCGCCGGCCAAGCTCGTCGAGCGTGCCGACCCATTGACTGAAAATGAGCGCCTTTTGCCCGCTGGCGGCGATTTCTTCCATGTCAGCCGCCAGCCGTTCCAACTTGGCGCTGGCGCCCGTCGCGGGGTCAAAGTTGCAAATCTGCTTCAGCCGCAACACCAACTCAAAAACATGCTGAATCGTCGCGCCTTCGCCCATCTCGGTCAGCCGCAACACGCCTTCATCCTCGGCCAGGCGATAACTCTCGCGTTGTTCGGGCGTGAGCGTCACGTCGGCGTCGCGAAACATTTTGGGCGGCAGTTCGGTCAGCACTTTGTCCTTCGTTCGCCGCAAGATATAGTCGCCCGCCAGCTTGCCCATGCGACGCGGTTTCATCTGTGAAGTGAGATAGCCGGGCGAAAGAAACTCAAAAATGCCCACCAAATCCTCCGAGCTGTTTTCCACCGGCGTACCAGTCAACGCCCAACTGCGGCTGCGCGGGATCGCGCGCACGATTTGCGAGGTGCCGCTCGAACGGTTTTTGATGCGTTGCGATTCATCGAGCGCGACGAGGTCGAATCGCAGGTCGGATGTGAACAGCTCGCGGTCGCGATGCAACAGTTCATAGTTGGCCACTTTGATGGGCGTTTGCGGCAATTGCCAGAGCCAGCGGCGACGGGCCTGATCTCCTTCAACGAGCACCAGCGGCACTTCGGGCGCCCATTGCTGAAACTCACGCTGCCAATTCGTCATCAGCGGTTTGGGGCAGACGATGAGCACCGTGCGCACTTCGCCCGCGTGCAGCAGCAGCCGAATGGCGGTGATGGCTTGCATCGTTTTGCCCAAGCCCATCTCGTCCGCCAGAATGGCCGCGAAACGCGGATACAAAAACGCCACGCCTTCAAGCTGATAATGGAACGGCTGAAACGGCACATGCAGCTCGGGACCGCTGATGATGGTTTCCAGCGAGGGCTGCAAGGCGTAATAGAGCCGGTCTTCCAGTTTGATAATGTCGCGCGGCGGCTGAATGCGTGTGGACGTTGCCGGTCGCTTCGGCGGGGCGGCCGCGGGCACTATGGGAGTAGGCTTCGCCAGCGCCGGCAACTCGACTCCAACGGGAAAATAAAAATGGCGCGTCTTGATCCTCGGCGCGGCGAGCCGCAAGTTGGCCGCGCCCGGCGGAGAAAGCGGCGTGAAACCGCTCGCGGTTGCCGGCGAAGCGGAGTCGAGCGGTTGCGTGTGGCAATCGAGCGGCGCCGCGGCGGCCAACCACGACCAGGAGATGGCCGGGCCTACGACAAGCGATGGATTGGGAACAGCCATTTTCGATTCCGCCTGAGTTTGTAGGGTGGGCATTGCCCACCATGCCAACCAAGAAGCTTTCCATTTTCAAAACATCCGCAAGCGCCAAATGGCGGCCCGTCCATGATTGCCGCCATCATCGTCCGCCGCGCTGGGCCTCTTCGATCGCTCCGCGAATACGGTCGAACGGCTCTCGCAAATCCAGATGCTCGGCGATGCCGGCCAGGCGTTCAACCAGCACGGCTTGGTCGTCAGCATATCGAGACGAAACCGCCGCGCGGTTGCGGCCCAATTCAAAGTGCTTCAGCACTGGCCCGGCGTGCGCGGAATCGATGCGCCAGCGAGGTTGCGAAGGGTTCGCGTCCGCGACTTCGCCCTCAGGCCGAATGAACGTCATCGGCAGCGACAGGAACTCTCTCGCCGCCAGCGCGGCCTGTTGATCGGTGCAGACGGCCAGCGGTTGCGTTTTGGCTTTGGAAATCAGCGTCTGGCCGATTTGCTCGCCATAGAGGTATGGTTCCAATGTGGGGCCATAGAGGATCTCCTGGGCGCGGTTTGGCTTGATGGGCGCGGTGCAATGGAACTCCAGTGGTCGGCCGCTGGCGTTGAGCACGAGATAACCTCCGAACAAACCATGAGGCTCATGCTCGACCACGGTGAGAAAGCCTAATGCCGCCGCCGTTTTCCGCTCGCTCAAGATTCTTGCTCCTCTGGGGCCGTGAGGCAATTGAACGTCGCCGAAACGCGGTCTCTGCAAGCGAGTGGCCGCGCGAAAGAGGCGACGGCACACGCAGTGCGTCCGTAATTCATCGGCATGGCGAGCGGCGCCGCTCCATCCGGGAACAACGCGCGCCTCGCCAAACCACCGTCTAGCGGCTATAATTTAACTCCCCATTTACCCGGCCAACGCAGCCGGAAATCTCTCCGCCCAGGCGACATGAGCGGTTTTTCCGGCCGGGTTTCCTTTGTTTCAACAACCTACCTAAGCCACACAAACCTTCAGCACCATGTCTTCCGCCGCTTCCGCCCGAACGATGTTCGAGAAAATCTGGGATGCCCACGTCGTCCACGCCGAGTCGGGCAAACAGACGATTCTTTATATTGATCTGCACCTGGTTCACGAGGTGACCAGCCCACAAGCTTTCGAGGGGCTGCGTTTAGCCGGCCGCAAGGTGCGCCGCCCCGAACGCACGGTGGCCACCCCCGACCATAACGTGCCGACCACCGACCGCCGGTTGCCCATCACCGATCCGATCTCGAAACAGCAGATCGACACGTTGCGGCGCAACTGCCAGCAGTTTGGCATTCGGCTGTACGATTTGAACGATCGCCAGCAGGGCATCGTCCACATCATTGGGCCGGAATTGGGCCTGACGCAACCCGGCATGACCATTGTTTGCGGCGACAGCCACACGGCCACGCATGGCGCTTTCGGATCCTTGGCGTTTGGCATCGGCACCAGCGAGGTCGAGCATGTGTTGGCCACGCAAACCCTGCTGCAATACAAGCCCAAGACCTTCGAGCTGCGCATCGACGGCACACTGCCGCCGGGCGTGACAGCCAAAGACGTCATTTTGTACGTCATCGGCGAGATCACCACCGACGGCGGCACCGGATACGCCATCGAATATACCGGCGAGGCGATTCGCAACATGAGCATGGAGGAGCGCATGACCGTGTGCAACATGTCAATTGAGGCCGGCGCAAGAGCCGGCATGATCGCCCCGGATGATACGACGTTTGACTATGTGCGGGGCCGAGAGTTCGCCCCGCGCGACTACGACGCCGCCGTGGCGCGCTGGCGGCAACTGCCCAGCGACGCCGATGCGGTGTATGACCGCGTGGAAGTATTTCAAGCGGCCAACGTGGCGCCGCAGGTGACCTGGGGCACCAATCCGGGCCAGGTGGCGCCGGTGACCGCGAGCGTGCCCGATCCGGCGGCGTTCGATAACGAGAACGATCGCAAGAGCGCCGCTCGGGCCTTGGAATACATGCACCTCAAGCCGGGCACGCCGCTGGCCGACGTGCCGCTCGACCGTGTCTTTATTGGTTCTTGCACCAACAGCCGCATTGAAGACCTGCGGGCGGCGGCCGCGGTGGTGCGGGGCTATCACGTTTCCGACCATGTGCGGGCAATGGTCGTGCCGGGCAGCGCCACGGTGAAGGTGCAAGCCGAGAAGGAAGGTTTGAACCGGGTGTTTGAGGAAGCCGGCTTTGAGTGGCGCGAGGCGGGTTGCAGCATGTGTTTGGGTATGAACCCCGACACACTGGCGCCCGGCGAGCGTTGCGCATCGACGAGCAATCGCAACTTTGAGGGGCGTCAGGGCAAAGGCGGCCGCACACACCTGGTTTCGCCCGC
Source organism: Pirellulales bacterium (assembly GCA_036379555.1). Taxonomy (GTDB): domain Bacteria; phylum Planctomycetota; class Planctomycetia; order Pirellulales; family JAICIG01; genus DASSFG01. The sequence continues at coordinate 13,572 of DASVGM010000232.1, forward strand.
CATGGCCGCGGCCGCGGCG
>DASVGM010000233.1:0-3087 GCA_036379555.1 Pirellulales bacterium
CGGCGCGTCGGCCATTCTCAGTCCGCGCAGGTTCATGTGGTACGACGACGCGCGGCATGCGTGCGGGGCTTTGCCCGCCAATTGGCAAGTAACGAGCGACTCCATCGCCGCTCGGGTGGCCGAATTAGCCGGCGCGAAAGAACTGGTGTTATTGAAATCAGCCGCGCCTCCGGCGTCTGCGACACCTGAGCGCCTGGCTTCGGTGGGCTACGTCGACGCGTTTTTCCCGCGGGCCAGCCGCAGCCTGGCGGCGATTCGCTGCGTGAACCTACGTGCCTGTGGAGCGTAGAGCGTCTAGCAGAACGACCGCATTCTCATGTCTGGCCGCGGTCAATCATCAATGGCCGTCTTCGGCAGGGCGGCGGCCAGTGCATCGCAGGCGTCCTCACTGAGACGAGTGTCGGATACGCCCAGCCACAGCAAACGCTTCAAACGGCTCAGCACCGGCACGGCGTCGTCTGTCAGTGGAGTGCCATTGAGATTGAGCACCTCTAAAGCGGGAAGGTGAAGAAGCGGTTCGAGGTTATTGCCCGTAATCTGAGTACTACTCAAATCGAGGTTCTCCAGTGCCATGAGTCCGGTTAGGTGGTTTAGCCCCGCGTCGGTGATCGGCGCTCGGTGAAGCTCCAATCGCTTGAGTTGGCGGCATTTGCCCAGGCAGCCTAAGCCCTCATCGGTGATGGTCGTGCCATTGAGTTTCAACATGGTGAGACGGGATAAACCACCCAAATACCCGGCGCCTTCATCGTCGACCGGCATCCAGGCCATGTCGATTTTTTCGGCCCATTTCAGCGGACCAAAAGGGGCAAGATTGGGCGGTTCATTGTCGTCGCGGCTCCGATCGTTCCGCTGCCAGACGACTTCCGTAACGTGCAAGGCGGCGTTTCCGCCGAAGAGCCGCATGGCAGCCCAGCCATACGGTCCCCGAACGGCCTTGGACGTGAGGGCGCAGCCGCGTTTTTCAAGTTGGACTACGGCGAGTTGTTGTTCATGCAGGCGGAGCAACGGCATCGTCAACAAGGCCACGGCCGCCGTTAGTAACAACATGCCGCGCAGGCTGAATTGCAACAGGCGGCGCAAACGCGGAAGGATCGCCGGCCGCGATTGTGTCTTATGGGCATAGGAAGAATGAATGACGTTCACTTCTCCGGCCTGGCAATGTCTTGAAGGAAAGTCAAAACGTCGTCCGCGGGACATCTATTTCTACTCCCAGTGCATTCTATTCTATCCGTTGCCTGGCAACTCACAATAGACGCCGCAGCAGCCCAAGCGTACGAGCAGGCTCACGCTTTCACCTTAGGTCGTTACAGAGCACATTGCCGGGGCGGTTACGCCTATTTCTCCTCCCGTCCGCGATGCCGAAAAAAGGTCGCTCCGCGACGAATGAAAGCGGTGATGAATCACCGCACTCCAAGAATCCGCATGCGATCCCCTCGCCTCAGCGGGCGGGCGTCATGCCGAGCTGCCGCATCTTGCGATATAGATTCGAGCGATGCAGACCCAGCTCCTGCGCGGCCTGCTGCATGTTGCCGCGGCAGCGGTCGATGGCCTGCTGAATGTACTGCGCCTGAAATTGGTCGGTCGCCTCCGGCAGCGGCATGCCGCCCGGCGGCAAAAGCGCGGCGGCGCTGGAAGGCGCCGAAAGAAACACAAAGGCCGGATCGCCGGCGTCAATTTCATCGGTCGGCGAAAGGTAGGCCAGCCGCTCCATCATGTTACGCAGCTCGCGCACGTTGCCCGGCCAGGCGTGCGCTTCCAACCGCCGCCGGGCGCCGGCCGCCAGCTTGAGCATCGGCCGCCGCGCCTTGCGGCAGAAATCCTGCAAGAAATGCTCGGCCAGCATCACCACGTCTTCGGGCCGCTCGCGCAGGGCCGGCAATTGCAGCGTGACCACGTTGAGCCGAAAGAACAGATCCTGACGGAACTTTTTCTCGGCCACCATGCGGGCCAAATCCTGGTTGGTGGCGGCGATCACCCGCGCGTCGGTATGAATGGGCTTCGATCCGCCCACGCGCACGACCAACTTCTCCTCCAGCACGCGCAACAATTTCGATTGTCCGCCGGGACTGAGATCGCCGATTTCATCCAGAAAGAGCGTGCCGCCGGAGGCCAGCTCAAACTTGCCGGCGTGGGCCTCGTGAGCGTCGGTGAAGGCGCCCTTCTCATGGCCGAACAGCTCGCTTTCTAGCAGAGTTTCGCTGATGGCGGCGCAATTGACCGCGATGAACGGCTGATCGCGCCGCTGACTCAAATAATGAATCGACTGGCTGACCACCTCTTTGCCCGAACCGTTTTCGCCCAGGATCAGAACCGCCAGATCGGTGGCGGCGACGCGGCGAATGGTGGAGCGCAGCGCCTCGATGGCCGGCGCCTGGCCGATGAGCTGTACGCCCTTGGCGGCCTGCTCTGACATCAGCCGCCGCGAGCGTAACAACGCTTGCCGCTCTTGAACATTTTCCAGGGCGATGGCCGCCTGCTGCGCCAGCTCGGTCAACGTGGCCTGGTCGTCGTCCGTGAAGTTGCCCGACTTTTTGTTGATCGCCTCAAAGGCGCCCAGAATCTCGCCGTGCCGGCTGCGCAGCGGCACACAGAGAATGGTTCGCGTGCGATACTTCAGCCGCGTATCGACATCGCGGTGGATCTGCTCCTGACCGCGTGCCAGATCGACGCGCAGCGCCGAGCCCGTCTGCACCACCTGGCCCACAATGCCCACGTCGTCTGGGATGCGCAGCTCTTCCTCCTTCACACCCAAGGCGGGCCGGGCGACCAGCGTGTGGCTGGGGCGGTCCCAGAGAAAAATGCTGGCGCGATCGGCGGCGACCAGTCGAGTGGACGCCTCGGCCATGTCAATCAAGAGCGTCTCAACCTGATGATGCTGATTCCACCGCGCCGCCACGTCGAGAATCGCTTCCAACCGCACAATGCGCCACTGCTGATGGTGCCGCTCACGCACCGACGTCAGCGCCTGGCCGATGACCTTCGCCAGAGCATCGAGGGCGCCCAGAGGTGGCGGCGTCTTGCCGGCCCATTCAACCGCCAACAACTCCCCCAATTCGCTCTTTTGCTCCAGCACCGCGGCTTGCCAAC
>DASVGM010000234.1:0-2849 GCA_036379555.1 Pirellulales bacterium
AGGCGCAGCCCAAGCCCGGCGAATGGGACACGGCCACCGCTCAACTCTTGACGGGCCTGAACGGCCGCTTCACCTCGTTGGCCATGCGAAGCTGCGTGCTTGTCTTGTTGCCGATTGATGAACTGCCGGCCTTGACGAACCTAGTGAACCTGCGTGATCTTGAACTTGCCGAACGGACGACGCCCACGATGGTGCTGACCAAAGGCGACGGCACGCAGATCGCCGCGTTATCCACACACAACGACGCCCGCGAGATCGCCCGGCAGCTTTGGGACGCGGTGAATCACTCCCGGCTCGATCGGGCGGACAAACTGATCGAAGCCGGCAAAACGCGTGAAGCGACCACGCTGTTGAAGCTCGTCAAATCATCGCCGCAGGCCGGAGACTTGAAGCTAGAGGCCGCCGCCCGCTTGGCCGATTTGCAACCGTTTTGACAGCGGTAAAGCTTTCGTGATAATGAGAGTCGATCTGTAGTTGCAGCAAGGCAAACAGACCCGCCTTATGAATCACAAGCACCATGAGAGTTGCCCTGAATCGCACGACGGCAAAAACCGAAATGCCCCCAGAAACGACGTTGCCCAAGACCTTCTTCGACGTTCCGGGCAACGCGCGTTGTGCCGTTCGTTTGGGAATCCAGAGTGTGACTTATTCTGACTCCCGCGATGGCTTTCGTATTTGCCTGGGTGTGCCGCGGAACCTGCCGTGAAGAACGAAGAACCCAATCAGAAATCGACACGACGCTCGTTCCTCACACGGTCGGCCCTGCTGGGCACGGCAGCCGGAGCGGTGGGAGGAGCGTATTGGAGCGGCGCGCGGCGACGGGCATCGCGCAGCTTGGGCGAAAAAGTCATCGTCATCGGCGTGGATGGCATGGACCCGCGGCTCTGCGAAAGCATGCTGCAAGAGGGCCTGCTGCCCAACCTGGCCCGGCTGCGCGACAGCGGCGGATTCAGCGATTTGGGCACCAGCATTCCGCCGCAAAGCCCCGTGGCCTGGTCGAACTTCATCAACGGCGCCGGCCCCGGCTCGCACGGCATTTTTGACTTTGTGCATCGCCACCCGCACGAACAATGCGCGCCTTTCTATTCCGCGGCCGAAACCGTCGACGGCCAAACGGTGCTCCGCCGGCAAGGTGTTCCGTTCTGGGAGTTTTTAGACGCGGCGGGCGTGCCTTCGACCTTTTACGATCTGCCGTCGAACTATCCGCCCAGCCCTTCGCGACACGGCCACCATCGCGCCATCGCCGGCATGGGCACGCCCGACATGCTTGGCACCTACGGCACCTATCAACAATTCGCCGACAATAACCCACTGGAGCCCGACACCGACACGGTGGGCAAACGGTTTGTGCTTTCGTTTGAAAACGACAAAGCCGTCGCCACGCTCCTCGGCCCGACCAACAGCTCGCTCGACAAACCGGCGCCGATCGACATTCCGCTGCAAATCTACCGCGACCGCCAAGCGAACGCGGCGCTGATCGAAGTGCAAGGCCGGCGGCTGCTGCTCAAAGCGGGCGAGTGGAGCGATTGGACGAAGCTGAAGTTTCCCCTGGCCTGGTATTCGCCCGACGTGAGCGGCATTTGCCGGTTTTATCTGCAAGAAGTTTCGCCCAACTTCAAGCTTTACGTTACGCCTCTCAACATCGACCCCGCCGCGCCGGCGGCGCGCATCTCGGAGCCGGCCGCGTTCATTGGCGACGTGGCCAAACACGTGGGGCTGTTCTACACCACGGGTTTTCAGGAAGACTACAACGCGCGCAAAGACGGCGTGTTTCGCGACGACGAGTTTTTGCGGCAAGCCAACATCGTGCTCGAAGAGCGTCTGGCGATGTTTGATTACGCCATCGACGACTATGACGACGGGCTGCTGTTTTTCTATTTTTCCAGCAGCGACTTGCAATCGCACATTTTCTGGTGGACCTCCGACGACAAGCATCCCGTGCGTGCCGCCGGTGAGGCGAAAAAATACTTCGCCCACGTCCGACGGCTTTACCGGCGGCTCGACGCCTTGGTGGGAGACCTTTACGACCGCTATGGCGCCAAGGCCACCATCTTGGTGATGAGCGACCACGGTTTCGCCAATTTCGCCTGGCAATTCAATCTCAACTCCTGGCTGCGCGACGCCGGCTATCTTGGTCCGCCCGACTGCACTTCGATTATGAAAGACGTCGATTGGTCGCAGACGGTGGCCTATGGTTTGGGGTTGAACGGCCTGTATCTGAATTTGAAGGGTCGCGAACGCGACGGCATCGTCGAGCCGGGCGAGATGCGCGACGCCCTGCTGACGGAACTGGCGGCCGGCCTCGAAGCCGTGACGGATGCCAACGGCGAGCGTGTGATTCGCAACGTCTATCGCGCCGACCAAATCTATAAGGGCGACGCCACCGCGCTGGCGCCCGATTTGATCGTGGGCTATCGCCGCGGCTATCGCGCCTCGTGGGCGACGTCGAAAGGCGACCTGACCGCCGAGGTGCTGCTAGCCAACGATTCGGCCTGGAGCGCCGACCACTGCGCCGACGCCTTGGAGGTGCCCGGCCTGCTCTTCAGCAGCCGGCCCCTTCGCGGCGAGAACCCCAAGTTGATTGACGTCGCACCCTCGATTTTGAGCCTGTTTGGCTTGGGCGTCCCTTCGTCAATGACGGGCAAGAGTTTCTTTGAAGGATGATCTCCCTAATGAAAACCGCTGGCAGACCCGTAGGGTGGGCATTGCCCACCATGAATTCGCGGTGGGCAATGCCCACCCTACACAGCGGAGGACCGATTTTTGAATAGCCCCAGAGTTACTGCGAGACGGTATCACCGCCGTTGATTGTGCCCATGCGTCCCCAGACGCCATAATTGCTGGGCGTG
>DASVGM010000235.1:0-2752 GCA_036379555.1 Pirellulales bacterium
AGGCGGCACGCTTACGGATCTGGCCAAGCGCATCGCCGATCAGGGCTTGGCGGTGGCCAGCGCCATTGGCTTCGCGCAGTGGATCGTGGATGACAACGCCCAGCGGGCCAAGGGGTTGGAAGAAGCACGCCGCACAATGGACATGGTCGCTCAACTCGGCGGCACGCGCATCGCCGCGCCGCCGGCCGGCGCCACCGATAAACCGGGGCTCAATCTGTTGGCCGCCGCCGAGCGCTATGGTGAGTTGCTTGAACTGGGCCGGCGGCTGGGCGTGACGCCCATGCTCGAAGTCTGGGGTTTTTCCAAAAACCTCCACCGGCTGGGCGAGACGGTCTTCGTGGCCGCCGAGTGCGGCCACCGCGACGCCTGCCTGCTGCTGGACGTTTACCATATCTATAAGGGCGGTTCGGGTTTCGCGGGCCTGCACCTCTTGGGGGGCGCTGGAATGCACGTCTTCCATATCAACGATTACCCCGCCGCGCCGCCGCGGGAAACCATCACCGATGCCGACCGCGTTTATCCGGGCGATGGCGTTGCTCCGCTGGGGCAGCTTCTTCGCGACCTGCGCGCGGCCGGATTTCGCGGCACGCTTTCGCTGGAGTTGTTCAATCGAGGCTATTGGGAGCAAGATGCCTCGGAAGTCGCCAAGACCGGTTTGGAAAAGACGAAGGCGGCGGTGGAAAAGGCGCTGGCGTAAGCCGCTACGTGTGAAAACCAAAACCATCCAAATTGACCCGGCGAACCCAGACCCCGCGGCCTTGGCGCAAGCGGGCGACATTCTGCGGCGCGGCGGCTTGGTGGCTTTTCCGACCGAAACCGTCTACGGACTCGGCGCGAATGCGCTTGATTCCGCGGCCGCCGCCGGCATCTTCGCCGCCAAAGGTCGTCCGCCAAACAACCCGCTCATCGTCCACGTTGCCGACGTCCGGCAGGCGAAGCGGTTGGCCGCCGCCTGGCCTGACGCGGCCGACCGGCTCAGCGCACACTTTTGGCCGGGGCCGTTGAGCCTGGTGCTTGCCAAATGCCCCGAAGTGCCGCAAGTGGTGACTGCCGGCGGCGAGACCGTCGCGCTGCGCTGCCCGGCGCACGCGGTCGCTCTTGGGTTGATCGCGGCGGCCGGCGTGCCCATTGCCGCGCCCAGCGCCAACCGCTCGACCGGCATCAGCGCGACGCGCGCCGAGCATGTCTTAACGAGCCTTGAGGGCCGAATCGACCTGCTGCTCGACGCCGGCCCCACGCCGGGCGGTCTGGAATCGACCGTCATCGACCTGGCCGTTTCGCCCGCTCGACTGCTACGGCCCGGACTCGTGACGCCGCGGGAAGTCGAAGCGGTGATTGGCGGGATTGAGGCATCGCCAGGTGCCGTGGACGAACCGGCAAATGCCGGCGTGCCGCGATCGCCGGGCATGACAGAGCGCCACTATGCACCTAATACGCCGCTGGAATGTGGCCACGACACACGGTTGCGGGTCAGCGAATTGTGCCGGCAGGGCCGACGCGTCGGCTGGTTGACCTTGACCCCGCCGCCCGTTCAACCTCCCGCCGGCTTGTACCCGCTTGAAATGCCCGCCGATGCAACCGGCTATAGCGCCGCGCTCTACGCCGCGTTGCACACGTTAGACGCGCTGCGGCTGGACCAGATCGTGGTCGAGCTTCCGCCGCTGGGCAACGACTGGCTGGCCGTTCACGATCGTTTGCGGCGCGCGGCGGCGCGAACCGAGGAATGAGCACTTGGCGGTTTGGCAGACAACCGCTGGCACCGCGACGGAAAAGAGGCAATAATATAATATACGGTAGCGGCTTGTGCCGCCCGGCCCACCCAACGTAACCCACCACACCTTGCCCACCACGGATCTGGCACATGACGCGTGCGACAGGTGCCTGAGACCCTAAGCTCAGTAATGGCGGAACTACCACTCCAAGCCCCCCCGGAACTTCTCAAAGAAGCGGCGCCCCTCCCGCCGGTGTTGCCCGGCAAGCAAGCTGCGTTGTTGCGCGAGCGGCCGCTGCTGAATGAGGCCGTGCTGGACGACGTCATCTTGGCTGAGGCCGCCGCGGTGCCTCGCGCCGAGCCACCGCCGGCCTCCGGCAAATGGTCGGCGCTGGCGCGGATCATCACGCTGACGGTTTTGGCGGTCGGCACCTACTATGCTTGGCCCTGGGTGGGGCCGTGGATTTCATCTTTGGCCGGCCGCAAGCCCGCGGTCAAGCCGCCGCCACGCGTGACCCCGGTGGCCACGGCCAAAACCGAACGCGGCGACATGGACCTTTATCTGAACGGGCTGGGCACGGTCACCGCGTTTAATACGGTGACCGTCCGCAGCCGCGTTGAGGGGCAATTGGTCAGGGTGCTCTTCAAGGAAGGCCAGTTTGTCGAAAAAGACCAGGTATTGGCCGAGATCGATCCGCGGCCGTTCGAGGTGCAATTGGCCCAGGCAGAAGGGCAGTTGGCGCGCGATCAGGCCGCGCTCAAGGTCAACAAGCTCAGCCTGGCGCGCTACCAAGAACTGGCCAAGACGCGCGCCGTGACGCCGCAGCAACTCGACGAACAGGTGGCCCTGGTCGATCAGATGGAAGGCGCCATTCGCACCGATCAGGCTGCCAAAGACAACGCGCGGCTGCAACTCACCTACTCTAAAATCACCGCGCCCATCACCGGCCGCATCGGCTTGCGGCTGGTCGATCCCGGCAACATGGTCCGGGCCAACGAGAGCACCGGCATCGCCGTCATCACGCAGCTTGAGCCGATCGC
>DASVGM010000236.1:0-4119 GCA_036379555.1 Pirellulales bacterium
CCGGCTTTTCCGGCCGTTGGTAGCTATCGCGATTCAACTCCCAGCACGTGCCGCAGCGCCGCTTCAAGCGCGGGGTGTCGAAAGACGTAGCCGGCGCGCTCGAGTTGCCGAGGAACGACACGAGTGCTGGCTAGCAACAGATCGTCGGCCATCTCACCCAACGCCAATCGCGCCGCGAATGCCGGCATCGGCAAGAAGGTCGGCCGCCGCAGCACGCGGCCAAGAGTCTTGGTGAATTCGCGATTCGTCGCCGACCGCGGCGCCACGGCGTTCACGGGGCCTGACAGCGTCTCGGTCATGAGCGAGTACACAATGGCTCCGGCGGCATCGTCAATCGAAATCCAGCTCCAATATTGCCGCCCAGTGCCGACGCGTCCGCCGGCGCCCAGCTTGAATGGCAGCAACATTTTGGCCAGCGCTCCCCCCTGGGAGCTCAGGATGACGCCAAATCGCAAGTTGACCACACGCATGCCGGCGGCGCGCGCGGGGTCGGTGGCCGCCTCCCAATCGCGAACGACTTCAGCCAGAAATCCTTCGCCCGCGGCCGACTCTTCCGTCAATTCCTCATCGCCGCGATGGCCATAGAAGCCGATGGCCGACGCGCAGACGAGAACCTTCACCCTCCCCGGCGACTTGGCCAGGGCTTCGCACAAGACGCGCGTGCCTCGCACACGGCTCTCGCGAATGCGCTGTTTAACGGCCGCCGACCAACGCGCGGCGGCGATGTTCTCCCCGGCCAGATGCACCACGGCATCGACGGTCTCTAAAGCGGCGGGGTCAATGCCCTGGGCCGGATCCCAGGTCGCTTCTCCTGGGCCCGCCGCGCGCCGCACCAGGCGCGTTACCTGATGACCGCCGCCGGTCAGCAAGGGTACGAGCGTTGTGCCGATCAGCCCGCTGGCGCCCGTGATGGCAATGTGCATGATGGGGGTGATCCTTGGAGCCGGAATACTTCGTCAGTGCCCACCATGAATTTATACTGCGCGCGCGGAAACGAGAATGGCCGTTGCGGTCACGGCGTCCGCCAGCGACAATGGCGCAGCGAACGATACTTCACCGGATGCGAAACGAAGGGTAAAACCATGAGTCAGGGTGGCGAGCGAACCGTGGTGTTCCGGCCCGATGCGTTTGAAGTGGCCAACATCGAGCAGGCCAAGGCGGTGATCGTCACCGCTGAGCGCGGCACCACCACCGACGAACGCTGGCAAAAAGAAACGCCCTATCTGGCCGGCGACATCGCCGGGCGACTGCCGATCGGCCCTGAAACCACCCTGCTCGACTACGGCTGCGGCATCGGTCGAATCGCCAAAGAACTGATCGCCCAGCGCGGCTGCCGAGTGATCGGCGTCGACTCCAGCAAGACCATGCGCGATCTGGCGCCAGGCTACGTTCTGTCAGAACGGTTTAACGTCTGGTCGCCGGAGGTTTTTGAAAAAATGCTCGAACGCGGATTTCGCGTCGATGGCGCCATATCGCTCTGGGTCATCCAGCACGTGCTCGATCCGAAAAAAGTGATCGCCTTGATTCATCGGGCGCTGCGGCCAAGCGGCCTGCTTTATACTCTCAATCAGCAGTCGCGTTGCGTGCCGAGCAATCAGGGCTGGGTGAATGACGGTTTTGACGTCTGGTCGGCTCTCGCCACCGCCTTCGTGGAAGAAGACCGTCATTACCTGCCCGAATCGGTGACCACGGCGGACCTTGCCAAACAATCGTTGATTCAACTACTTCGCCGGCCTGGTTGAGCGGCCGGCACGTCATCCAAACCTACCAGGAATATAGAGAATGCACCTTCGCCGCCCCGCTCCACAAGCGCTCGTTCGCCTTTTCGCCGCTTTCGGCATCACATCGCTTTTGCTCGCCGCGCAGGCTCGGGCCGAAGAGCCGGCCCAATGGGTCCAAGGCGACAACCTTGAGCAGCTTATCACGCTCTATCGCCATTTTCACAGCCACCCGGAACTTTCCATGCGTGAGAAAGAAACCGGTGAACGCCTGGCCAAAGAGCTTGCCGCCACCGGCGCCAAAGTAACGACCAACGTGGGCGGACACGGCGTGGTGGCGGTGGTTGAAAACGGTCCCGGCAAAACCTTGCTCATCCGCACCGATCTCGACGCCTTGCCGGTCACCGAACGCACCGAACTTGTGTACGCCTCGACCGTCAAGGTCAAGGGCGAAGGCGGCCTGGAAACCGGCGTCATGCATGCCTGCGGACACGACATTCACATCACCAGCCTCGTCGGCGTGGCGCGGTATCTCACGGCGCACAAGGATCGCTGGAGCGGCACGGTGGTGTTCATCGGGCAACCGGCGGAAGAACGCGGCGAAGGCGCCAAGGCCATGCTCGACGATGGCCTCTTCAAGCGCTTCCCTCGGCCCGATTTCGCCTTGGCCTTGCATGTCGATGCGGGTCTGCCGACCGGCAAGGTCGGCTACCGGGCCGGCTACACGCTGGCCAACGTCGATAGCGTCGACATTATCGTCCGCGGCAAGGGGGGCCACGGGGCGTTTCCACATGCGACCATCGACCCCATTGTGGAAGCCGCCCGGCTGATTCTTGACTTGCAAACGCTCGTCAGCCGCGAGATGAAACCCACGGAGCCGGCAGTGGTGACGGTGGGCGCCATTCACGGCGGCGCCAAGCACAACGTGATCGCCGATTCCTGCCATTTGCAGCTTACGGTGCGCAGCTTCGGCGATGAAGTGCGGCAAAAACTACTCGATGGCATCCGTCGCAAGGCCAAAGCCGCGGCCTTGAGTTCCGGCGCCCCGGAACCGACCGTGGAGGTGACCGAAGGCACGCCGGCCATGTACAACGACGATAAGTTGGTGGAGCGTGTCGTTCCCATCTTGCGCAAGACACTGGGGGACGACAAAGTTGTCGCGTCCGAAGCGTCGATGGGTGGCGAAGATTTTAGCCGTTACGGTTTGGCGGGCGTGCCGATCTTCATGTTTCGGCTGGGCGCGGTCGATCAGGCCCGGCTCGATCGCTTTCGGCAACTCAAGCAGATTCCTCCCTCGTTACACTCTCCCTTGTTTTACCCCGATGCCGAGCCGACACTGGCCACCGGCGTGACCGCCATGTCGTCCGCCGCGCTCGACCTATTAGGAAAGTAGTCCCCCTTTCTTGGAGTGCGGCGCCGCGCTATTGAATCTTTCGATAGCTACGGCCTAAACTAAGAGCGCCCACTAACAAAACGAAAAGCGACCATCACCGGAGGATGGGCTTCCTAGCCCGTCACCCTTAATGGTGACGGGCCAGGAGGCCCATCCTCCAGGAATGTGGTCCTTTTGTTAGACGCTCTAAATGACTAGCCTTTACCAACCGCCAAACGAGGGATAACATGCATACCACTTTATCGCCTCGGCCGCGTGCCGCCGAGGATGCCGATTTCTATCCCACCTCGGATGGCCGTCCCTTGGGCGAAACACCCACGCATTTTCGCAATTCGCTACTGGTGACCGACGCTCTGGAAACGCGGTTCGGTGGCGATCCACAGGTGTACATCGCGGGCAACATGTTCCTTTACTACGTGCAAGGCGACCGCTGGAAGCACGTCTCGCCCGACGTGTTCATCGTGTTTGGCGTGCCGAGAGACAAACCGCGTAAGGCGTATTTTCTCTGGGAAGAGGGGAAGGCCCCCGACCTGGTCGTGGAGTTGACCAGCCAAAGCACTCTGGGGGAGGACATCGACGACAAAAAGGCAATCTATCGCGACATTCTGGGCGTGCGCGAATACATCTTGTTCGATCCTTACGGCGAGTATTTGAATCCGCGTTTGCAAGGTTTTCGGCTGGAAGATGGTCAGTACGTTCCGCTGCCGATGGTTTCAGGCCGATTGCCGAGCGCGGTGCTGGGCCTTGAGTTCGAGCCTTGCGGGATGGATCTGCGGCTCTACGATCCAGCCGCGGGGCATTGGCTGGCCACGCCTGACGAGCTACGGCGAATGGTCGCCGACGCCGCGGTCGAACGCGACCGGGTAGCCGCGGAGCGAGACCGCGTCGTCGATGAGAAGTCGCGGCTCGAAGCAGAGATCGCCGAGTTGCGGCGACGGCTCGCCGAACGCGGCGAGGGTTGAGCGAAACTTCAACGATCAATATGTCAATCCAGCGGCTATGGCTCGT
>DASVGM010000237.1:0-6846 GCA_036379555.1 Pirellulales bacterium
TTATCGTATCAAAGCGGGGCAGTTTGCGCAGGCCAGGATGGGCCTGCGCAAAACGTGGACGTTGCGCGATCATTTCTGCGAGTGTTCTTCCGTTGGTTTTTTTTCCCGAAATGATGCCTCCCGCTTGCCGGGTGGAGATGTCACGTTGGCCATCTACATCCGTCGGTCCCTAAATCCCCGTGCCCATTCCACGACCGCGTGCCCGCCTTCGGCGGGCACGCGGTCGTGGAATGGGCCGTACGACGTGGAGGTCGCTTTTTGTAGACGGCCAACGTGAAGTCTCGCAAACGGAAACAAGCGACAGCCTCATCCCGCTGCGCGATCAGGCCGCGGACGGTCGCGGCGACCGCTGGTGGTGGAACTGACGACGAGCGCGGATGATTCGAGGGCGACGCCATCGCGCGGCGATCACCAGCTTAACGGAACCTGCAAACCGTCGTAAGCCAACTCCATACCGCCGGGCAGCGCGGCCGACGTCGCCGCGTGCTCCAACTCATGCGAAAGATGCGTGAACAAGGTGCGCTTCGCCCCCACCCGACGAGCGACCGCGATCGCTTCATCGAGACTAAAGTGCGTGGCGTGCGGCCGCGGGCGAAGAGCATCGAGAATCAACACGTCGAGTCCCTCCAGCAGCGGCCAACTCTCGTCGGGAATGCCGTTGGTATCGGTGCAATAGGCGACTTTGCCGAATCGAAAGCCGAGCACGTCCGAGCGTCCGTGACGCAAACGAATCGGCGTCACGCGGGCGCCCAGCAAGTCGAACGGAGCGGTCGTGATGCGCAGCAATGAAAGCTCCGGCACCGCGCCCGGATGCACCGCGTCGAGATCGGTTTCAAAAGCGTAATCAAACGATTTGCGAATGCGCCGCTCGACACGATCCTCGCAATACAACGGTAGCTTGTGCCCCAGGTAGTAAGGAAACAACCGCAAATCGTCAAGGCCAAACAAATGATCGGCGTGTTCGTGCGTATAGAGCACGGCGTGAACCAGCCCCAACCGCTCGCGTAAAAGCTGCGTGCGCAGGTCGGTGGTGGTATCGATCAGCAAATTGCCTTGGGGCAGGCCGATGGCCAGGCCGCAGCGGAGCCGCTGATTATGCGTATCGCCGCTTTGGCAGGTGGCGCAGCCGCAACCCACCATCGGCACGCCGACCGACGTGCCGGTGCCCAAAAAGACCAATTGACCTTGGATGTCCTGCGAGGGATAGGGAACCATACTTCGTAGAGCTTGGCAAATCGCGGCCCTGGCCGCAAGTAGGCCGCTAATGGTCGCTGACCGGCAGCCGCAGCACGTCGCGGGCATAGCCGCCAACGCACTAAAATATTTCGTCTTGAAAAACCGCCTCGATTTGCGGTATTCTACGTGATTCTCTTTATTGGACGTTGAGGTAACCATGCATTCTCGCCCGCGCACCGCGCTCAAACTGAAACGCAAATCGCGCACCTGCCCCAAATGCGGCGCCAAGATCAACAACCAACGCAAGCGCTGCAAGCGCTGTGCGAAAGAGTTGCACTTGCCGTAGCCGCCATGCGCATCGTGCTTTGTTACCCGGCCGAAGACCGGCATCTGCGGCAAATCGCGGCGGCGGCGCCCGCGGCGGAGATTATCGACGCCGGCCAGGAGCGAATCGCGGCGGAGATCCTGGTCGCCGACATTTATTGCGGCCATGCCAAGGTTCATCCGGTGCCGTGGGATGAGGTCGTGCGCCGAGGCCGCCTGCAGTGGATTCAGTCGTCGGCCGCCGGCATGGACCACTGCCTCGTGCCTTCCGTGATTGCCTCTGAAATCGTCGTCACCAGCGCCTCGGGCGTGTTGGCCGACCAGGTGGCCGAACATACCTTGGCGCTCACCACCGGTTTGTTGCGCAGCCTGCCGGTCTTTTTTCGCGCGCAGCAAAACAAAGAGTTCATTCGCCGGCCGACAGGCGATCTGCATCGGGCCACCATCGGCATTGTCGGCTTTGGCGGCAACGGCCGGCGGCTGGCCGAAGTGCTGCGCGTCTTCAAGGGGCGCATCGTGGCCACGGATGTGTTTCCGGTAGACAAGCCCGACTATGTCGAAGCTCTTTGGCCGGCCGATCGGCTGGACGATTTGCTGGCCCTTTCCGACATTGTGATTCTGGCCGCGCCGCTGGTGCCCGCCACGCGCGGCATGATCGACGCTCGGGCGCTGGCGCGGATGAAGCCCGGCGCCATTCTGATCAACATGGCGCGCGGGCCGCTGGTAGTTGAATCGGCCTTGGTGGAGGCGTTGCGGTCGGGACATTTGGCCGGCGCGGGGCTGGACGTGACGGAAATCGAGCCGCTGCCGGCTGATAGCCCGCTGTGGGAATTGCCCAATTGCATCATCACGCCGCACGTCGGCGGGCAAAGCGCCACGCGCATTGACGACATGACCGACTTTTTTTGCGAGAACCTCGCGCGTTGGCAAACCGGCCGCCCGTTGGCGAACCTGGTTGACAAGGAGCTTGGCTTTCCGCCACATAGAGTGATCGGCAACATTTTCGAGTGATGCCTTTCGGGGGCATTTGGTTCTCTGCTGAGAACGAGCTAGTCGCTATCTTTGCAAATTCGCCGGCGTTGTGTAACGCGATCGACCGCGCCGCGGTCCAGACCGAACGGGTGTGGGTGGCTTTAATTCAGCATTTTAATTCAGCATTAATTCAGCAGAATCCGTTAAACTGAATGTCGGGCGAACCTTAAAGGACATGTAATCGGCCATGACGACGAGTGATTCCGAATCGCGACGCGGCGCCGCTTGGCTGAATGCGCTGGTCTTGGTGTGTGCGATCGTCTTTCTCGCCGCGCTATGGTTGCCGCGCATTCAAGGGGCCAGAGAAGCTGGCCGGCGGAACCGATGCGGTCATCAAATCAAGGAGTTGGCCGGCGCGGTTGCAAACGGCGCGCAAACGCGTGATGGCCGGCTGCCCGGCTATCTGGAGCCGTTGCCGCTCGATCGCTCCATTGCGCTTGGCGATGGCCGCATCACGGCGGAGGCGCGAGTCAGTTGGCTGGTAGCGATTCTGCCGATGCTGGAACAAGAGAAGCTGTATCGACACTGGTCCAGTGGCGACGCGCTAAGGAAAAAGGCGGCGGCGGACGATTCCGTGGCGAATGGTTACCTGCCGTCGCTCGTTTGTCCCTCCAGCGGCCTTTCCGCAAGAACGCCGCCTCCCTGCTCCTACGCGGTGAATACCGGACGGCAAGACGTTCGTGCGGCGGCGCCTTCGTATGGCAAAGCCGGCTGGCCCGCCGATTGGCGTGCTAACGGCGTGTTTTTCAACCGCTACATCGACGCCCGCGACAATCCGGCCGGCGCGCCGCGCACCGAGATGACCTACGATTATCTGCGCCAGGGCGATGGTTCTTCGTTGACTGTAATGTTGGCCGAGCGGCTCGATTGCGGCAGCTACGCCGCACTGCCGCCGTCGGCCGGTGCGACGGAAGCAGCGCTCGGCGTTGTCTGGTGGCCCTTCAATCAACTCGCCGGCCCGCCGCGTTC
Source organism: Pirellulales bacterium (assembly GCA_036379555.1). Lineage (GTDB taxonomy): Bacteria > Planctomycetota > Planctomycetia > Pirellulales > JAICIG01 > DASSFG01. The sequence continues at coordinate 3,502 of DASVGM010000237.1, forward strand.
GCGACGCATCAACGGGCCACGCGACCGCTTGGCGATTGGCAACGCGCGGCCTGCGAGCAATCATCCTTGCGGTGTGATGGTTGCCTTTTGTGACGGGCATAGCCGTTTTATCAGCGAAGACATCGACTATGGCATCTACTGCAAGCTACTGGCGCCAAACGACGCGGCCTGCAACGATCCCGGCAGCCTGGCGCCGGTTCCGGGCGATGCCTCCAACAGTTACGATCGGATTCGCCACGGCACGCTCGACGAATCGATGATTAACTGAACTCGTGTTTTTGCGGCCACGGCGGGCTTCTCGTTTCCTTCGCCATCCGCTAATCTGGTCACATGCCGCAAACCGAAACCTGGACCATCGGCCGCTTGCTGGAGTGGACCACCCAGTACCTGAAGCAACACGGGGCCGATAGCCCGCGGCTCGATGCCGAGGTGCTTTTGGCTGAGGCGTTGAGCTGCCCGCGGATTCAGCTCTATGCGGCCTTTGCCGACGTGCCCGGCGAAGAAATTCGCACCGCTTTTCGCGACCTGGTGCGGCGCCGCGCGGAAGGCGCGCCGGTGGCCTACCTCGTGGGCAAACGTGAGTTTTATTCGCTCGCCTTTCGGGTTTCGCCCGACGTGCTGATACCGCGGCCCGAAACCGAGTTTCTCGTCATCCGTTTGTTGGACCTGGCGACGCCCGCCGAGCAAGCGTACAGCATCGCGGACGTGGGCACGGGCAGCGGCATCATCGCCGTCTGCGCGGCTAAATGGTTGCCGGCCAGCCGGGTGTTGGCCGTCGATGTCAGCCCAAAAGCTCTCGAAATCGCCGCGGCCAACGCCGCCGACCACGGCGTAGGCGACCGCCTTGAGTTTTTACAAAGCGATCTCTTCGCCGCCGTGCCCGCCGAACGCACGTTCGACTTCATTGTCTCCAACCCTCCTTACGTGGCCGAACACGAAGTGGCCGGATTGAGCCGCGACGTGCGCGATTTTGAGCCGCGAGGCGCGTTGGTTTCGGGGCCGAACGGAACGGAGACCCTTGCCCGGCTCATCGAGCAAGCGGCCGCGCGTCTCAAGCCCGGCGGTTGGCTGCTGACCGAGATCAGTCCGCAGATTGAAGCGGCGGTGCGCGCGTTGCTGTTGGCCGATGAGCGATATGAATTGGCGCCGACGGTGAAAGACCTGGCGGGACTGGCGCGCGTGATCGAGGCGCGTCGAAACGAACATCCTGTGGGGCGGCTTGCCAAGCCGTCTTTTACTTCAGACGGCCCGGCGGGCCGCCCCACAAATCCACACGGCCAAAACCCATAATCCAAAACCTAAAACCGAATGCGTCTTTACGGACCAACACGTTTGTGCGGCGCGGTCGCGGCGAGCGGCTCGAAAAACGCCGCGCTGCCCATCATGGCCGCGGCGCTGTTGGCTGACGAGCCGGTGTCGCTCGAAAACGTGCCGCGACTGACCGACATCACCACCCTGGCGCGAATGCTCGAAACACTGGGCATGAATGTCGAGCGACGCGCCGGCGCACTGCGGCTGCAAACCATCGACCCGCGGCCAATCAAAGCGGACTGGCGCCTGGTCAGCCGCATGCGAGCCAGCTTTTGTGTTTTGGGGCCGCTACTGGCGCGCAGGCGCCGGGCCATCGTGCCATTGCCCGGCGGCTGCCGCATTGGCGAGCGGCCGGTCGATCTGCATTTGCGCGGCCTAGCGGCGCTGGGCGCCGAGATTCAGATTAAAGGGTGGCACGTGGTGGCCAGGGCGCGGCGCTTGAGAGGCGCGCGCATCGACCTCTGGGGGCCGCATGGACCGACCGTCACCGGCACCGCCAACGTGCTCTCGGCCGCCGTGCTGGCGCGCGGGATGACGGTCATCAACGGGGCGGCCTGTGAACCTGAGATTGTCGATCTCGGCCGCTTTCTGCAATCGCTGGGGGCGAGAATCAGCGGCCTGGGCACGCGCACGATCGTTGTTGAAGGCGTCGCGGAACTGGATGGCGGACGTTACACGATCATTCCCGATCGCATTGAAACCGCGACCTTGCTCTTGGCGGCGGCGATGACCCGCGGCTCGATCGCGGTCACCGGCGCCAAACCCGGCCATCTGGCGGCGGTGCTCGGCGCCCTGCGTTCGGCCGGCGCCGCGCTGGAAACCACGTCCGACACGATTCGGCTAACGATGTGCGATCGGCCCGCGCCCATAGACATCGTGGCCCGGCCCTATCCGGGCTTTCCCACCGATTTGCAAGCTCAATGGACGGCTTGGATGTGTTTGGCCGACGGCCGAACGACGATTCGCGATACGGTTTTTCCGCGGCGTTTCGCGCACCTGGCCGCCTTGCGGCGTTTTGGCGCGAGCATCGTTCGCCACGGTTCGACCGTTCACGTTGAAGGTGTTGGCGAATTGCATGGCGCGGCGGTGAGCGCGTGCGATCTACGCGCAAGCGCCGCCTTGATCTTGGCGGGGCTGGCCGCCGTGGGTGAAACTCGTTTGACGAGGACGCACCATCTGCGCCGCGGCTACGAAGGGCTTGAGGCGAAGCTCGTTGCGCTGGGAGCCGTGATTTCGTCGGCTGCATGCGAGCACTCAGCCCAGGCGTTTGCTTGACAATCCGGGCCACGGCCGCGAGCATAGCGGCATGGATATGGAGCATATCGAACGAATCGAAGCGGACGGCGAAACCCACACCATCGATCTGGCACGCTTGAGCGTGCGCGCGTTGAATCAGTTCTTGCACGAGGAGTTGCCCAAGGGAAACATCAAACGGGTCGAAATCCTTCATCCCAACGGGCTGCATAATCTGGCGGTGGGAGTTGATTGGCCGGTTGAGATCGACGTTCGCGGGCATGCGGGTTACTTCATCGCCGGCATGAACAAACGCGCGAACATCACGGTGCATGGCAGTGTCGGCTGGAGCGTGGCCGAGAACATTATGTCGGGCGTGGTGCGCGTGCGCGGCAACGCCTCGGAGTGTGCCGCCGCTTCGGGCCACGGCGGATTGCTGGTGATCGAAGGCAATGCCTCCAGCCGTTGCGGCATTTCCATGAAAGGTTGCGATATTGTGGTGGGCGGCGGCGTGGGTCATGTTTCGGCCTTCATGGCTCAGGCGGGCAGGTTGGTCGTTTGCGGCGATGCCGGCGCCGGCCTGGGCGACTCGCTCTACGAAGCGGTGATTTACGTGCGCGGCAAATTACACGGCCTCGGGACCGACGCCCGTGAAGAAGAAATGAGCGATGAAGACCGGCGGCAAGTGGCCGATTTGCTGGCCCAAGCCGGCATCTCTTACGACGCGCGCGAGTTCAAACGCATCGCTTCCGCTCGAACGCTGTATCATTGGCATTCGGAAAGTTCGCCGCTGGCGTATTC
>DASVGM010000238.1:0-2251 GCA_036379555.1 Pirellulales bacterium
GTGTGCGCTCGTGGCGTTGGCTCGCTTCGCTCGTCGGCTCTTCTCCCTCCTCGTCGAGCGCGACCGGCGGCGGGGCCAACAGGTCGAGCAAGCGGTCTTCGGCGCGACGGGCGGCTTCTTCTTCAACCTTGGCTCGCTCGCTTTCACGCACCAGCCCGATGGCGTTTTCGACCAGTTCGCGAATCATGCTCTCCACGTCGCGGCCGTAGTAGCCCACTTCGGTGTACTTGGTGGCTTCCACTTTGATGAACGGGGCGCCGGTGAGCTTGGCCAACCGGCGGGCGATCTCCGTCTTGCCCACGCCGGTGGGGCCGATCATCAGAATGTTTTTGGGCGCGACTTCGGCGCGCATGTCTTCGCTAAGCTGTTGCCGCCGCCAGCGATTGCGAATGGCGATGGCCACGGCCCGTTTGGCGTCGTGCTGTCCGACGATGTGCCGGTCCAGTTCGGCCACGATTTCGCGCGGCGTCAAGTCTCGCAAGGCAGTTCCTCCAGGATGATGTTGGTGTTGGTGTAAATGTCAATTCCGGCAGCGATGGTCAGCGACTCGCGCACGATTTCGCGCGCCGACAGATCGGACCGCGCGATCAAGGCGCGAGCCGCGGCCACGGCGTAATTGCCGCCCGAACCGATGCCCAGCACGCCGTCGGTCGGCTGAATGACGTCGCCGTTGCCGGTGATTAAGAGCGTGTGCCGGGCGTCGACCACGGCCATCAGGGCCTCCAACCGCCGCAAGACGCGATCGGTGCGCCACTCTTTGGCCAGTTCCGTCGCGGCGCGGGGCATGTTTGAGGGATAATCTTTGAGTTTGGCCTCAAAACGCTCCAGTAGGGCGAAGGCATCGGCGCTGGCGCCGGCGAAGCCGGTGAGCACCTTGCCGTCGAGCAAGCGGCGGATTTTGTTGGCGTCGGCTTTCATCACTGACGAGCCGAGCGTGACCTGCCCGTCGCCGCCGATGGCCACCGCGCCGCGATGGCGGACTGTGAGAATGGTTGTGGAATGTGTTTTCATTAAGTGGTTCGTGCCCGTGGTCGACTGTCCGTGCCTCATTCTGCCCGAAAATGCGAAAAGGCACCAGCCACCGCCGCCGAATCAACGAACCAGGCCCTGTTTTTACTTACCAGGGCGGCCTAAAGCCCCAAGAACGGCGCCGGCAAAAGAAAAGCGTGCTGCTCGTAGAGACTGGCCACGCCATGCCAGGAGGTGTATTGCGTGAAAAAGACAATGAACACATAAAAAGCCACCACCGGCAACATGGCCAACCTGGCCCCGTGCCGCAGCAAGAAGTGACGGTTTTTTTCACGGCATTGCGCCAATCCGCAAGCCCAACCGGTCAGCAACCGGGCCGGAAAGATGAACGTGACAAACACTAGGCTTGGCAGCCAGGCCGCCTCGCGCGGTACGATCTCGACCTTGAGCAGATAGAGCGGTAGGGCGAACAGCAGCGTGCAAACGAGCGAGAGCCAAAACAAGATCGGGGCTTTACGAAAGAGTTTCCGCACTTCGGCCACCTGAAATTGCGCGCGAAAGCGATTCTCAGCGGCAAAACGCGCCTGAACAAACGGCAGATACAAAAGCACCCACATCAAGCTGAGCCCTCCCAGCAAACCGATGACCGGGGCCTTTTGCCCGGCCGCCAGCAAGCTAATGGGAACGAAGAGCCAAATCAGCCCACCGGCAAAGCCGCGCAACCCAAGCCAGAAATAATAAGGCAGCCGTAGCGCGATGACGAAGTCCCACACGGCATCGCGCGTGTTGCTGTAGGCGCCGCGGCGGCAGATGGCCTTCAGAGTGCGCAGGGGCCGCGGCCAGAGAAAATGGCGCAGCCGCCCACCGCGCCAGCAGGCGCCGAGAATATGGGCCACGGCCAAGGCGGTCGCGACCCACAGCGCCGCGGCCCAGCCATGCGCCGCACGGCTATCGGCATCGATCAACCGCGCCGAGGTCGCCAAGGTCGAGACGAACCGCAAAGGCAACAACACCAACCAAACTCCAAACACCATGCTGCCCAAGCGTGAAGCCTTGCGCACACCGACAAAGCCGTCGCGCAGCCGGCCCGTGCGCGCGATGCGTCCGCTCGCCTCCAGCAAATATCCAAGACTCAGCATTTGCAAAAATGGGTACGTCGCCAGGAACGACAGCCCCACAATCAATGCCAGGGCGCCGAACAGCCAATCGAGCGTGGAAGCCAGCAGGCGAAACGCGGCGCGGAAGAGCCGGACGGCGCGGGAGGTGAAAGCGGTCGGTTCGC
>DASVGM010000239.1:0-10219 GCA_036379555.1 Pirellulales bacterium
CAGCCCGTCACCGAACAACTGGACGGGCTAGGAAGCCCATCCTCCTTCTCCCAACATCACGCAAGGTTATTTAGCTCCCGGAACGGCACGGAATCCGTTCCCTACAGAACCCTTTCAGGGCGTGCTAAAGTTGAATTGGCATCCGGCAACACGCAACATGCAAAACGCGAACGCAAAAGGCGAAACGCAGAACGCAAAACCGGCTGACCGGCCGGTTGAGCGGTGGCGCGCGCGATGCGGAGCGGTGCTCGCTTGGCTTGCCGGGGGGTTCGGCATCGACGTGCGCTCGTTGGCGGCGTTTCGCATGGCGATCGCCTCAATGGTGCTCGTCGATCTCGCCGAGCGCCTGCCCGATCTCACGGCCCATTACAGCGACTTGGGAGTGCTGCCGCGGGCGGCGCGCGTGGTCATGGAGACCAACGGTTCCACCACGTCCGGAAGCTGGGCCTGGTCGTTGCATCAGGCCAGCGGATCGCCCGCCGGGCAAGCCCTGCTGTTTTTGCTGGCCGCCGGCTGCGCTCTCTCGATGCTCGCCGGATTTCGCACGCGATGGGCGACGTTCGCCTGCTGGCTCTTCACCGTCAGTATTTATTATCGCAATCCGATGCTGGAAGACGCGGGCGACACCATCTTGCACACGGTCTTATTCTGGTCGATGTTCCTGCCGCTGGGCGCCGCGGCCAGCCTTGACCGCTGCCTCGAACAACCGGTGCCGCCCGTGCCGCGGCGGATCGTCTCGGTTCCCGGCGCGGCGCTCCTGCTGCAAATCTGCCAGGTCTACTGGGCGACCGCGGCCGAAAAACACTCGCCGGCCTGGCTCAGCGAGCATACGGCGCTTTACTACACCCTTTCGCTGGATGCCTTTGTCACGCCGCTCGGCCATCGCCTGTTGGCTTATCCGCAACTGTTGAAGGGGCTGACGGCCTTCGTCTACTGGTTTGAATGGCTCGGCCCGATCCTGGCGCTACTTCCGGTTCGACGCGGGTTGCCACGTTTGCTGGCGGTGTTTGGATTTTGGAGTCTGCATCTGGGCATCGCCTTGACGTTGGAGTTGGGGGCGATGCCGTGGATTTCGCTGGGTGTCTGGACCATCGCCCTACCGGGCGCGTTTTGGGATCGGCTTCAGGCCATTGCGAATCACGCCTTGGCCTGGCGTCGGCCTTGGGCCTGGCCGTCTGGCGCGTCGGCGATTTTCCGCCGCTTGCCGCCTGGCCGCCCGTCGTATCGTCCGCCTGGCAGAATCACCAATGTTTTAGTGGCGGCGTTGGCCCTTTACACGATCGTCTGGAACGTCAATCAAGTAACGGGCCTGCTTGAGGGGCGTCTATCGCCGAGTTGGAAGGCGCCGGCCTACGTGCTGGGTCTGGAGCAAACCTGGCGCATGTTCGCTCCGTATCCGATTACCGAAGACGGCTGGTATGAAATGCGCGGCGTGCTGGCCGATGGCAGTGAGGTGAATCTTTGGGAGCATGACCAGCCGCCGCCGCGCCGCAAACCGCCCAACGTCGCGCAAACCTATCGAAATCGGCGTTGGCGGAAGTATCTGCTTGGTCTGCGCGTCTACTGGACGCCGTTCGTGCCCGAATTCGTCGCTTGGCTTACCCGACAGTGGAATGACGAATACGCCGGCGAAGCGCCTCAGCGTCGGGTGAGGCACGTCGACATTATCTATCACATTGAAGAGACACTCTCGCCCGACCGCCGGAGCACGTTGATCGTTCCCGAAATCGTGTTTGAGGGGGATGTCGCGGACAGCTCTCCGCAGCGCTAGGGCCTTATGTGTTAGTGTGCGCTGCACTGGATATCGTCATCCCCGTGCTGCTGGCCGGCGGCTCTGCGCCGCGCATCTTCCTGCAACACACGCTCAAGAACCCGATCCGCAACGTGGAAATTCGTTTGCCGCAACTTGGCGGCAACGTCGGGTAGGCTAAGCAGTTCGCGTTTCGCCGCCGCCTCCAATACTCCCACCGTGCCGGCGACGAAAAGTCCGCGCGATTCGGCCTCGCGACGTGCGCGGCGGTCGTCCATCAGCAGAAGGTCAGCACCAGGTAATGCACCGGCGACGTGTCGGAAATGACGATCACTTCAAGAGGCGCTCAAGCGTTTGACGGTCGCGCTCGTACTCATCAAGCGAATACGTGGCTTCGACGTGATGTCGTTTCATTAGTCCCTCGGCCTCATAGACCGACAGCCCGAGCAATTCGGCAACCTGTCCGATGCTGAGTTTTTGCGCCTGATACCAGGCGATGGCCATGGCTTCCCGCGCCGCCTGAGTTAAGTTCTGCCCGAACTGCTGTTCCAACGATCGCCGAAGCGCGTCGGGAATATCGATTGTTACCTGCATTGCGATAGCTCCTCTCCCCAAACGATACTGCGCCACGGACACGCGCGACAAGAACCGCCACTCGCCGCGAATTGCCGCCGCGCACCCACGAGATGGCTCGGGGGGGGGCGCACATGTGCTAAATCAACCAGGCGCTCTCGACCCACTTGGTGCAGGATCTGAGCGAAGCCTGCGCGGAACGGTGCGGTGCCTCACTGGCCAAAGCATCACCCGCGGCGGCCAATGGCGTCACTCAACTCCAAAAGTTGGCGAATTCCGAGGAAGAAATACAGGGCCTCGTTCAAACTACATGCAAAGCGCTCAACGTCGTGCTGCGACGGGATACGGTAGGATTTGTATAGGTGAATGGCAATACTCGCGAAGCGGCGTTCAAGCTCCTCGCCGTGCGTCAGCCGTTCTTGTAGCACTGTGCTTACTTTGGGTTCCGGTTTGGCGTTGTTGAACCTCTCGTGCCAAACAGTGAAGAATCTCGCCGAAGGCCAGCCACACGGCATCCCGAATTACTGATACCTTGCGGATCTCGTCAGCCACGTCGTCCTGCCATTCACCGTACCAAGCGTCCGACGGCCAGTTTTCAGGGGCTAGCGCCGGAATACAGGCTTGCCACAGGTTCCCGTCCAAAGATTGAAGCCAAGTTGCCGCATTTCCATCGGGGTCCAACAACGCGCATTTTCGCAGATGCGGCAATCTCGCGCGGATTGCCGCGCGCCAGCCGGCGCGCGCCTCCTCAAACCGCTCGATGTCCTGTTGGCCGGAAATGTACAGAAGGTAGAACAACTGCCGCTGCCAGTCTTCGCATGCCGCCAGAATTCTCCCAACGGCGCGCCCCGCGTCAAAGGCAGCCGACCTGGCGCGGCCAAGCTCAGTGCGGTCGTCGTCAGACGCCAGAGCGCTGATGTCTTGTTGAGGGCGTCGAAAAAGCAAGCCCGCTCATCGTCGGAGTCCAAGTATTCCTGAAGCGCACAACCTAAAAGCGCCGCGTCTCGCGGCCAAATAAAAACTGACATGTTCCGATCCCGTGCTCCTTTCGGCGGTGGTCACTTGGCAACGCGACCAAGCACTGTGGTAGCATACCGCGCCGTATCGTCCAGTCGGCTGCTCGGTAGCCGCTGCAAAGACCGCAGCAAGAAGTCGTTGTTCCGGCCGGGCGGGCGGCTGCCGGCTTCTTGCCCGGTCCCAAGGGCGAAAGCCGCCGACGCAAGCCGGCTCATTTCTTTCGGGGCCGTATACCGTGTCGCGAGTCTGCTTGGCCTTTCATGCAGGGTTGACTAGAATTGGTTGATGGCGAGACCACGGCACCCCGACAAAGACATTGAGGCCGCGGTTGCCTATGCCGAACAGCACGGCTGGACGGTAGTGATCTCCGGGGGTCATGCATGGGGCCGCATTTTCTGCCCGGCGGCGACGCGCGAGGGCTGCAAACGGTCGATCTGGTCAACGCCTAGAAACCCGGTTCAACACGCCCGCCGCATTCGGCGGGCGGTTGACAAATGCCCGCATTAATTACGGTGACAGCTATGGCAATCGCAAGCAATCAATCGGCGGTCAGCACGTTCAGTTTCACGGTTGTCCTTGAAGGGCTTTCCGACATCACCGAAGACTTGGAAAACCGGTTGTTCGAGGCGGGCTGCGACGACACGTTGCTCTGCCGCACCGACGGCGTGGTTTATCTGGAATTCGACCGCGAGGCCGGCTCCCTGGCGGAAGCCATCGGCAGCGCCGTGCGGAACATCGTGGCCGCTGGGTGCTTGCCCGCGCGGATCACGCTCGACCGGGACGGCGATTGAACATTTTCCGGCAGGCCCATGACTGAGAATCGGGGTGGCGGCGTCGCCTGGATGATTCAATTACCCCGTGACTTTTTCGCCATGTCTCGCCGGTTCCCAACGAGGCGAATAACGATCACAACGACTTCTTTGCCAACATCGTCCGCTTTTCTTGAATAAACTGTACGTGGTGCGGAACGTGTTCGGTGACGCGTCGCAGCAGCGTTTCCAGCGTCAGCGGCCCGGCTTCCGAGTGATGCCCCGTCCGCTGAAAATCCGCCGGCGCCAACGAGCGCAGAATTCGGGCCATCTGCCTGCGAGTGAACTCGACATGCCGCAATTCTTCTTCCGCATCTCGCTCATGATAGGCCAGCCGCGCCTGCCACTCGTCGGGATTCATGCTGCGCAACGGCGGCTTATCCTCGGCGAGCACACGCTTGATACGCTCCGCATAGACGCCATCGGCGTCAGCCAGATGACAGACCACCTCCAAGGTCGACCAACGCCCGGCGACGGGTCTGGCTTTGAGATCGTCCGCGCTCATGCCGGCAATCGCTTCTCGCAGCAGACCCGGCCCGGCGGTGTAGGAGTCAATCAGTTCGTCCATGTACATGCTATTGCCCAAAGATTCTGAGAATTCCCTGGGCCTGCGTCAGCGGAACGTAGGCGTCGAGACGCAGTGTTTGCGGCCCCGTCGCCAAGGAAATGCCGGCGTACGAAGCGGCGGGCTGAACGCCAAGATTGATCGGCGCTTGCGCCAGCCCGGCGTCGAGCGGCGGAATCGCCTTGAGCAGGGAGATCACGTCAATCAACAGCCTGGGCAGGTTCAAGAACGCCAACACGTTCGCTTTCTCCGGAAGCTGATCGCGCGTGATGGCGAAAGCCTCGTCCAGGGCTAGCACCTTTTCGCCGCTTTGCATGGCATCGACCGTTTGCCTGAGATACTTGGCGTCGTTGCCGCCCGCCTGCACGAGCAGGCCCTCAAGCGTTGTCATGCGCGTTTGCAAAAAGTCGCCGCCGAAAAGTTTCTCCAGGAGCTTTTGCCCGATCGCCTGGCCGGGGTCGGCCACGTCTTTGAACTTGAAACTCGTGGTCATGAGATCGACGGCGCGGCCCTGATAGGTTTCGGCGTCGGGCGTCAGCTCGACGCTGGCGGAATACAGCGTCGAGTCTTGCCGATTGGAAAGCGGCTCGGAAACGGCCAATGAGCCGCGCAGCTTTTCGGCGTCTTCGGCTTGTGTCAGCAAGGTGGTGACCATGCTGGCATCGACGCCCGATGGCAGGGCAAGGCCGCCCACCGTGGCGCCGGGCGCCGCGGCCAGATACGCTTCATACGCGGCGAGCAGTTTTTTCGTGATGTCGGTGTCGGCGCCGTAAGCCAGCCGCAACCAATCGCGACGCCAATCGGCCAGCGCCGCGGGATACGCGCTGTAGGCATAGCACAGCGGCAGGCCGCCGGGCAACAGGCCCAAGGTCTCGAATGCGACCGGCGGATTATCCTGCAAAAGATCGTTGGTCGCGGTTTCGCCCTTGATGCCGATAAGCCCGGCGACGCTCACGCCAGCATTGCTGAAGTTCACGCGGCCGGCAAACCATTGGGCGTCGTAGACGGCGTTGATGGCCAACTCGGCGAGATCGGCGTATATTTTTTTCGTGGCGCGTGGATCGATGGCGCTGTTGTCGCCCAGAATCTCTTTGGGCAAATTGTCGATCTGCCGCCGCAACTTGTCGCGTTGTTCATCGAGCTTGTCTCCAAAGACTTCGATCAACCGCGCCACGTTGACCAGCACGGCCGCATCGCCCTCGTCCGCCAGCTCGGCGGCTTGCCCGGCGAACACGGGCGCCAGGCTCGCCTCCGCGGCGGCGTTGGCAACAAGCAACTTGACGACATCCTCGCGGCGTGTGTACATCACCCAGTCATCACGCCGGGCGAAGTACCAGTCTTTGCCGTTCTTGGAGATTTTCTCAAAGCCGTTGGCGGCCTTCTCGGCGGCGAGCGTCTCGTCAGCCGCGGCCTGCGCGACGGCCCTGCGCAGTTTGTTTTCGTCGGCCGTCTTCACGATGCGCACCGCGGCGTCGGGGCCGCCCAAGACAACGGCCGCCACGTAGGCCGGCTGTGTGCGGTCGATCGCCGCCGGATCGGCATTGATGGCAAGCATTTCGTTGAACGCTCTGTCGACTCCCGCGACCGCCGGGTTAGCGACGGGGCCGAGCGAAGAGAGCGCTTCTTTCAAGTTGCCCGCCAGTTTATCAACCGAACCGACGCGAATCACCACGGCGGTTTCAGCCGGCAAAAGCGCCAGCGGATCGGCGGCGCGGGCGCTTCCCCCGGCCGGCGACAGCAGTGCAACGAACAATATCAACGCGCTATGGAGTTTCCGCATGGAGCGATCCTTGTTGAACGAGTGGTAAATGGTGGTCATCGCCTCGCGGGCATCAGTACGACCGCACCAACACTATACTCGTGATTCGTCGCCGCGGTTTCAATATTTGGCATAAAGCCGCCTGAGGATCCTTCATATTACGGCGTCTTGCTCAACCAACCGCTTTCTTTGAGCCAATCGGCGGCGCGTCCCGGCCATGAGTTCACGTTGTAGCCGGTGTCGCGCATGCCATAGCCGTGGCCTCCCTTGGCGTAGACATGCAGCTCGGCCGGCACGCCCGCCTGACGCAGCCCCGCCGCGACGTGCAAACTGCTGAAGACCGTCACCGGATCATCCCAGGCGTGAACCAAGAATGCCGGTGGGGCGCCTTTGCCGATCGTCATGTCTTCACGCATTTTGGTTGGTTCGCCCTTTTTCTCCAAATAGGCCGGATAGATCAGCAGAGCGAAATCGGGCCGAAACGAGACGCGATCGATCGCGTCGAGCGGTTCGTATTGCCGCTCGGTGAAATAAGCAGTCAAAGCCGCCGTCTCGCCGCCCGCCGAAAAGCCCATGATGCCAATCCGCTTGGCGTTGATGTGCCAATCTTCGGCTTTGGAGCGAACGAAGCTCATGGCGCGTTGGGCGTCTTGCACGGCGGCCAGCCAGCGTTTGCCATCGGGCGTGCGCGTCGGCACGCGATATTTCAAGACAATGCCGGTCACGCCCAGCGTGGTCAGCCACTGGGCCGTCTCCGTGCCTTCATGATTCATCGCCAGAATCTGATGCGCGCCGCCAGGACAGATCACAATGGAGGCGCCGGTATCGCGTTCCTTGGCCGGGCGAAATACCGACACGGTTGGAATGGAAACATTGGTGAGCCGAATGATGGGCTTGCCGCCCGGATCTTTCTGGCCGGGTTTGGTGACGTCCACTTCCGGCGGCAGGTCTTTGGTTTCTCCCGGCGGCTTGCCGGGCCAGATCGGTTCGACGAGTGTGGGCTTCGCCACCGGCTCGTCGGCTTGCAGCCTGGCCGGAGAGAAATGCGTGGCGGCCAACAGGCCGAAAAACGTCGCTGAAAAAAAAGTCGCAAAGCGCATGCGAGTGGTCCTATCAGGTTGGTTATTGATGTGCCGTTGAATTGTCGCCGCTCAACTACGTTCCCTACAGACGGCGCACCAGCACGCAGCTCGCCTGCGCCTGCGGTGTCACGCTGAGATTCAAGAAACTGTTGCCGGCCGGTACGGCCGAGCCGTGGGCGATCCGCACCGGACACTCAGGATCGGGCGTGGTGTAATTCAACACCGGAAAGAGTTGCCCGTGCCCCAACGCCAGCAAACTCGCGATCAACTCCACCAACGCGCTGCCCGCGCCGAGGTTGCCAAAATAGCTTTTCGCCGCGGTCACCGGCACCTTGTCGGCCTGACCCTCGAAGACGTTGCGAATGGCACGCGCTTCGGCCGCGTCGCACTTGCGCGTGCCGAGTCCGTGCGCGTGAATGTGCCCCACGTCGCCGGGCGACATGCCCGCCTCGCGCAAAGCCGCGCGCATGCTGTTGGTCAGCGCCTGCTCGACGCGTGGGCGGGAATCGCGATCGGCCGCCGAGGAACTGGCCGCGCCCAGCACTTCGCCATAGATCGTGGCGCCGCGCCGCTCAGCCAGGTCGCGCCGTTCGAGCACAATGGCGCCGGCGCCCTCGCCCAACACCATGCCGCGACGATCGCGATCGAAGGGGCGCGGCGCCTTGCCCGCGTCGTCGGCCGGGGCCAGTTCTTCGCCGATCACCGCGTGAACCGCCTTCATCGGGTTCAAGCGCGTGCCCGTCGCGCCGGCCACCATCAGATCGGCGTGCCCGCGCTGAATGACGCGAAACGCCTCACCGATCGCCAAATTGCCGCTCGCCTCTCGTTGCGTGAGCGAGTTGTTCGGGCCACGCAAGTCGTTGTAAATGGCAATGTGGCTGGCCGGCATGTTGGGCAGATACTTCAAGAGCCAAAGCGGGTTCATCTTGGCCAGCCCCTGCGTGCCCCAGCGAGTAAATTGAAAGCGTCCCTGCTCGTCCTGACAGTCGGCAATGCCGGCGCTAAATTCGTCGGGCTGCGTAATCATGTAGTCCGATCCGTAAACCACGCCGCTGCGATCGGGGTCGCACTTGCCCAAACCGCGCCCCGCGTCGGCCAACGCCAATTGCGCCGCGGCGACCCCCATCTGGCATTCGCGGCACATCACCTTCAACCCCTTGCGAATTGACTTTTTCTGCTCGCCTTCGAGGGGGCCGAAGTCATCGACATGGCTGGTGAAGTCGCGCGCCTCGGCGGCAAAGCCGACCGGCAGCGCCTGGGGTGGCAGCGACGTGATCGGGGCCACGGCGCTTTGCCCCGCGGCCAGCCGCTCCCACAGAGCGTCTTGATGGTTGCCCAACGGACTAATCAGCCCCATGCCCGTAATCACGACGCGTACGGCAGGGGACTCAGAGGCGGAAACTGACATGCGATTGCAACGGCTCAAACAAACAAAGGCTCAACTGCGAAACTACGCGGAATGCGTATTCTATTCGTAGCGGGCAAAACACCACAAGGTCGATTGCTAGCGGCTCAACTCCTGCCGCGCCGAAGAGACAAGCTCGTCGGCCCGCGGCAGCGAAATCGCCGTGTCGTCAATGCCCGGCGGTTGCGATGAAATGAGCGGCGCCTGCCAGCGCACAATGCGTGAGCCCGCCGCCGATTCGTCCGGCGTGCCCGCGAAACCGACCTCGCCGCGCACCATGCCCTCAATCGGCACCGCGTCGTCGGCCGCCGCCAACATGCGTCCCTCGGCCGTGCGCCAGATCGCCAAACGCGAACGTGGCGAGAGAACGCACCCCTGGCCGTGCCAACGTAAGGCGTTTAACATCGCTCCGGGCCGCTCTTCGCCCTCAAAGAACACCAAAGCGGCGGCGGCCGGCAAGACAAACGCGCAGCCGGTCGCTTCGATCTCCAGTTTCCCCGCCGCGGGGGGGATCTCATCGCAGCCGACGCGGACCAGCGAACGCGCGCCGCGCAACGTCACGCGCGACAACGAAACCATCGCCAACTCGTCGGACGTCGGAAAACGATCGAACTCAACCGCGGCCCCCGTCTCCAAGCAAAGCACGTTGTCAAACCGCAAGATCATGCCGGCCGCCAGGCGGCAGGTGACGCCCGCGGAAACGCGCCGCAGAGCCACGTCGCGCAACTCCAGCTCGCCGGTCGAAAGATCGGCGTTCGCGTCGAGCGGATTCAACTCGCAGTTCCAGGCCAGGGCGGCGGGCGACTCGGCCGGAGGAATGTCGCCGGTGGTTTGAAACGAGCAGCCCCGCAATGTTGTTTTCCAGCCGCGCAGAGTCAGCATCGCCGCCGCCCGTAACGGCTGCCGGGCCACGAAATCGACGTTTTCAATCGTCACGCCGCTGACGCCCAACTCCAGTCCCGCCGCGGGCACCTCAATCACCGGCCGCCGCAGGGCATCGCCGCGAAGCGTTTGCTCCGGCCGCAGCCGCGCCCAGTCAATCGCCGCGTCGTCGGCCGACACAAACACCACATCGCCATCGTCGCCCAGCGGGACGGGCAACTCGGCTTCTTCTCGCGCCACGACATCGGGAGCGCCGTCGGCTTCGCCGGCATCGATGCGATCCGCCGGGCCCACCTCGATTGGTTCCGCTCGCCCGCCGTCGGCTATGCCAATGGTCGATTCGGGCGACAGCGCCTGCCGCCGCGTCGCCGATGATC
>DASVGM010000240.1:0-7604 GCA_036379555.1 Pirellulales bacterium
GTCTGACGATGGTTGCGGCAGGCTGTAAGTCTCAGAAAGTTTAAACGCCGCCTCGGCAACGCGCCGGTTTTTGTTGTCGCCGTATGCGGCGAGCAAATCTTGCCAGGTACGCCGGGCCGGCTCCTTCTGATCCAACGCCAACTGCACTCCGCCCCAGCGATAGCGGGCCTCCAGATCAAGCTTGCTGGCCGGGTGATCTTTGGTGAATTGCGCGTAGCGATTGGCGGCTTCCTGCAGGTTGCCCAGTTCTTGAAAGCACCGCGCCACGCGCAGCTCGATTTCTTCCTTGGAGTGCGGCGATTCATCGCCGCTTTCACCCGTCGCGGAGCGACCTTCTTCTTTTATCGCGAAACGACCTTCCTTCCCCCTCTTAGCGCCTACCTGCCCTGGCGCCTCCGCCCCCAAGCTTTCCAGCGCCTTGCCATAAAACTCCAGCGCCTTCTGATAATCTGGCGACTCCCGCTCATCCGCCGGCTTGAAATATCTCTCTGCGAACTCCAGGTAGACCTCCGCGATTTCGCGTTTGCGGTCAGCCGAAAGCAGATATTCGGCTTCGGCCCGATAAATCTGCTCCGCCGCTTGAAAATCTCCCTTACGCGCCAGCGCCAGTGCCCGACCGAAACGATAGCGTCGCCGCCAGCGGCTTTCCGGGAACTTTTCTTCGGCCTGCTGATAAGCCGCCACGGCGTCATCGTACTTGGCGGCCAAATAAAGTGCTCGGCCTTTCAAATACGCCAGCCACTGGTGATTGGCGTCCTTTTCGTCGGCGGCCTGATCGACGGCCTGGGCCGCCTCGGCGTATTTCCCCGCGGCGAGCAGCGCGCGCACCCGTTCGGGCACGGCCGGCTCGGCGGGTTCGACGAGCGGAGGTTCGGCCGGCTTATTTTCGGCTTGGTCGGCGGCGAACGCGGCCGATCCGGCCCAACTGAACAACCAGGCAAGTGCGATTGGCAACGTGCGATTCAAAACGGATTTCATGCTACTTCCTCAAACACTGGCTCAACGCGAAGCCCAACACGGCGCGGGCGCGGCATCGCCATTTGGCGATGCAGCTATCTTATGACGCCCGCGGCAACTGAAAAGTTTCACTGAATTGCGACTTCCGCTTCCGATTATACCGCACACGGGCAGGAATGAGACGTTTTCACGAGCTTGGGGAGGATGGTTGGCCAATCGAGACCATGCTACACTGGCGTTGAGCGGTCTGTGGGCAGGAAACGTGGGTGGTCAATGACACTACCTCAATCGATTGAAACGGAAGACGAGCTCGAAGAACTTCTCAGCGAACCGACGCCGGCGGTGATTGAGACTTTGGCGCGCCTGCCGGGCGATCTCATCGTGCTGGGTGTGTCTGGCAAGATGGGCCCGAGCCTGGCGCGTATGGCAAAGAGGGCTGGCGACGCGGTGGGATCGCGGCGCCGCGTCATGGGCGTCGCGCGGTTCGCCCAGGGCGGGCGAGAGGCGCTTGAACGCCACGGCATCGAAACCATCGCCTGCGATTTGCTTGACGATGCGCAGGTGCTGCGTCTCCCCGACGCCGCGCACGTTGTGTTTATGGCGGGCCGCAAATTCGGCTCAACCGGCGACGAACCGACGACTTGGGCCGTGAACGTCTGGCTTCCCACTGTGGTTTGCCGGCGCTATCGCGACAGCCGGATTGTGGTTTTTTCCAGCGGCAATGTTTATGGTTTGACCGAAGTGGCCGACGGCGGTTCGCGCGAAGACGACACGCCGCGGCCCGTGGGCGAATATGCGATGAGTTGCCTGGGCCGCGAGCGATTGTTTGACTATTTCAGCCGGTCGTTCGGCACGGCGATGGCGATCATCCGGCTGAACTATGCCTGCGATTTGCGTTATGGCGTGTTGGTCGATCTGGCCCGGCAAATCGACCGCAGCGAGCCAATCGATCTCTCGATGGGCCACTTCAACACGCTCTGGCAGGGCGACGCCAACGCCATGGCGTTGGCCGCGCTGGCGCATGTTTCTTCACCGCCGTGGCTGGTGAACGTGACCGGCCCTGAATCGCTCTCCACGCGTGCGGCGGCGGAACGGCTCGGCGAACGACTCGGCAAGCGCGTGCGGTTCAAGGGCGGTGAAGCGACAACCGCGTTGTTGAGTGACGCCTCGCTGGCTTTTGAGAGGTTCGGCAGGCCGGCGGTCAGGGCCGAACGCTTGATCGAATGGGTCGCCGACTGGATTCGCCGCGGCGGACGCACGCTCAACAAGCCCACGCACTTTGAATCGCGTAGCGGGCGGTTTTAAGAGCCGATGTCCGTGTGGGCAGCCGAGCGACTTTGGTTTTCCTTACCCGACACCGCTTGCACCGCCACGCAACCAGTATAAAGTGAAGCACTGGCGAGATCCTATCCATCCAATGCGGCCGCTTTACTCGCGAGGTAATAATCGACATGAAACGCAAGTCTCTTCTTTCAGTATTGTGTTGCCTGGCCGTGGCGATGGCCTCGGCAAAAGCGGCCGATAAAACCGAGGCCAAGCCCAAGACCAAAGGCGCCGCCGGCGCTCCCGCCGGCGATCATGCCGCCGACGAAAAGGTGTTGCGCAAGTTGGCTGATGACTTTGTTAAAGCCTTCAATGACCACGATGCGCAGGCCATCGCCGACCAATTCGCGCCGCGAGCCGAAATGGTCGATCTCGACGGCAACGTCGTGCAAGGCCGCCAGGCCATCCAAGAATTCTACGACAAGCACTTTGAAGAGTCGCCGTTCACGAGCGCCATTCACGTCGAATCATTGCGGTTCGTCGGGGATGACCTCGCCATTGAAGACGGGCATGTGACGTTTTCCAGCGAAGATGAAAAACACGCCCAGCGATCGCACTATACCGTGGTTCATGCCAAAATCGACGGCAAGTGGCTGATTGTCAGTTCACGCGACGTGATCAACCCCAACGACCGCGTGCCGCCGCACGAGCACCTCAAGCAGCTTGCCTGGTTGGTGGGCGACTGGGTGGAAGAAGGCGGCGACTCCGTGGTCAGCACCACCTGCCGCTGGGATGAATCGAAGAATTACCTGTTGACGGATTATACGGTCAAGGTCGCCGGCCGGACCACGATGAGCGGCCGGCAACGCATCGGCTGGGATCCATTGACCAAACAAATCAAAACCTGGACGTTCGACGGCGACGGCGGTTACGGCGAGGGCTATTGGCATCGCGACGGCGACCGCTGGCTGGTCAAGCTTGTCGGCGTGGCCGCCGACGGCCGTAGCGGTTCGGCCACGCAGATTCACACGCCGCACAACGATCACACGCGCACATGGAGCGCCGTCGATCGACTGCTGGGAGGAGAACGGTTGCCCGACATCGAAGAAATCACGATGGTGCGGGCGCCGCGGCCGCGGTCGCCAGCGGCCAAATGAGCGGCTCAGCCAGCGGCCGATAAAAAGCCAGGGTCTTGCGGCGGTTGATGCCCTCGGCTTGCCCGAGGGAGTTTCGCGTTGGCCGTCTACAAACGCGGCGCTCTCGGCGCTCCCGATTTTGCCCCGCTTGGCCGCCTGCGGCGGCCAAGCGGGGCAAAATCGGAAAAAGGGGCGCAGGCCAGGCCTGGCCCGGTCCAGAGCGTCGCAAATGCCGGGCGCCCGATCGACGATGCGAGTTACCTGGTTCTCGACCTCAAAAGGATGGGAGTCTTCGTTTGCGCTTCTTCGTTCGCGTTCTGGGCCTAGCGGATGTCGCTCCGACCGGCTACCTTCGTGGCATTCAAGCCAGCGCATTCTGACCATCGCAAGGTAGAAAACAGGGTGACATGAAGGTTCCGCCATTAATACTTAATTCCCTCGACGACACAGGCCGTTCGCTCCTTCGCGCCGACGCCGCGACGAACGACCCACGCAGTGAAGCCTGGCTGCAAGAGCTTCTTTACGCCCATCCGGAACTTTTGCCGGTCGACGAATTCGGCGAGTCGTTTTCGCCGCCCATTCCCGTTGGCCGCGAAGTGCCCACGAACGCTGGCCCGATCGACAACCTGTTTGTCAGCCCGTTGGGTGGAATGACGAACAAAGACGCCCAGACTTCTCAACACGGGCGGGAATCTAGTTGTCGCTCTCCAGATGAGCTAAGAGACGCAATCGTTTAGCAACGCCATCGAGGGGCTGTTCGGTGAGATCGAAACCAGACGGCGGAACCCGAAAGTCTCGTCTGGACAAGCCGCTAGTAACCAAACGGCCCCTGCATCGCGCTGCCCATGTAACCGCCCGAACTGGTGGCATAATTGAAGCGACCCGTGTTGGCGATCACGCGGTCGGGATCGCAATCGAACAGGCCATGTCCGGGCGTGCCGATGCGATAATCGTAAGGCGTGGCTCTCAGGGTGTTGTGAAAGCGGTCCATCTGCCGGTGATATTCGCTGTCGGACTGGGCCAGCGAGCCGTTTGTCCTGGGCGCGGCGTCCGCCATTGATCGCCAGCGGTCGACTTCGTGACGGCGCTCGGTTTCGTCGTCCGCCCCGATACGGTTATGGCGTTCGGAAAGCTGCTGGCCGCGCCATTGTTGATAGGGGTTGGACTGCGCGGGAAGGGTCCATTTCTCGCCGTTCCATAAGGCCCAGCGATTGTTCTTCATCAAATACCACCATTGGCCGTTGACGCGCCGATAGCGCGACTCGGTCGACAAACTGTCCACCGCGGGGGTGCTGAGCTGCAGGCGGGCCTGATCGGCGGTGCTTTGAGGCAGCGTCTGCCGGGACTCCTGGGCAAACGCCTGAATCGACAGCATCATCGCCAGCAGCCAAGTCAACTCGAAACAGATGAATTTGGCGTGGGTCATCGCAAGTCTCCTTTTCCGGCCGCAGCGCGTTGCCAGCGGTGTGTCTTCGCTATCTTACTTCATTATACCCGGAGGCGTGCCCGTATGTCGATGCTATCGGTTATAGCGACCGGCGGCCTTGAGCGAATCAAACGCTGACATCCGCGCGAACCGCCGACAACGAGGCGGCGTGGAGCGCACTGAAGGCGGAGGTCCGTTCGCTCATCGCCGCGCTCATCGCCCACGAAACCGCCGAAAACAGAATTGTGCGACAGGCGTTTAATGCCGGTTCCGACATTTAAGCGTCAGCCCATGCCGTTCGTCAGCGACATCACCGCGCGCATATAATGGACACGCTCGAAGGCGCTGGCGTCGCGGCTACGCGCCTGACTCAATAGCCCCTTGATTCGATCGACGGAAGCGAAGTTCCTCTGTTCCAGCCAGTAATGCAGTTCCGCCAGAATCAACGCCAAATGATCGGGACCGTTGCGGATGATGGCGGAAGCCAGCATGGTCACGTCGGCGCCGGCCAACAACAACTTGAGCGCGTCTTCGGCGAAATGAACGCCGCTGGTCGCCGCCAGCGACGCCTCAAGCTGCCCGCGTAAAATGGCAATCCAACGCAACGGCAGCCGCAGTTCGTCACGACTGCTCAGCACCAGGTTGGGGGTGACCTCCAGCGTATCGAGATCGATGTCGGGCTGCAGGAAACGGTTGAACAGAACCAACCCATTGGCGCCGGCCGCCACCAAGCGCCCGGCCATGTTCGGCAGCGAACTGAAAAACGGCCCGATCTTGACCGCCAGCGGAATGGAGATCTCCGCTCGAATCTCGGCGACCAGATCGAGATAGCGTTGCTCGATGGCGTCCGCCGGTTGGTCGGGCCGGGTGGGCACGAAGTAGACGTTCAATTCGAGCGCGTCGGCGCCGGCCTCTTCAATAAACTTGGCAAACCGCACCCAGCCGCCGCGCGGCGAGGTGCCGTTCAAGCTGCCGATCACGGGAATCGAAAGCGCTCGCTTGGCGGCCTCAATGTGCCGCAGGTAGGCATCGGGGCCGGAATTGTAGTTGAAAAGCTCGCCATGGGCCACGAGGTCCGTCGCCGAAGCGGCACAATCCTCGGCCAAGCGCGAACGCGGCGCCGACCATTCGCTTTCAATCTGTTCCTCAAACAGCGACGCCATTACGGCGGCCGCCGCCCCCGCTTCCTCCAGGCGTTGCAGGGAATAAAGCTCCATCGTGACTGGGCACGCGGAGATGACTAACGGATTGCGTAGCCGCAATCCAAGATACGAAGTGCTGAGATCAACATTCATGGCTTTGAGCTCCGTGCGGTGGTCACACGGTATTTAAGTAAAACTGCAATGAGTCCAGGCGGGCGCGTCACTTGCCGGAAACGATTCCGCCAGCGCCTCGTCGATCACTTCATCGCACGAACATGGCTCGGCGCGAGGCTGGCTCGCGCCGCTCTCCAGGTAAGGATCGCTTGCCGCGGGTGCTTCCGTTTCGGCTGACACCTCGAATTCCTGCTGAACTTGTGTCGTCTCGCGACGTTTTACGGATGTCATTGTTGTCTCCTGTTTCTGAGTCCGAATCAAGCACTTGCCAAGCCGGCCGTCCGCCGCGCTTCTCCTCTTTTAATGCGTGCAAACTGTAGGCCAAAGTTCCAACAAATGGCCGATGTTTTGTTGGTAACGGGAATCCCGCCGAGAACTTATTACCTCGGCATGTCGCGCGGCGCGCGAAGACGCACACTCCATGACATTCGAGCGCGCACTTGTAGCAGACTTCGTGAGAAGTTTGGCCGCGGCACGCAAGATGCCGTACATCCGATCGTGAAGATCAGGTAAAGGAACAAGGAAGGAGGGTTTTCAATATGAGTCGCCTTTGGGATCGTTCTCGAGCGAGAATCGAATGCTTGTTTCACGGGCACCGTGGTTTATCGCGGGCGCCGGCATACGGCGAAGTTTCCAGTGCTGCCGGCGGCGAAAAGGAGTTGCACTATTGTGGCGAGTGCGGTGGCCCAGCCTGGATCTCCACACCCCATCGCGCTGCGGGGCCGCTGACATGGGGCTCAACGGGCCTGACAAATCCGTAGCCCGATTTTTTCGTCTAAATCCAGGAATCGGCGAGACTTACGAACAACTACACCCGACAGGGCTCGAACCTGTAACCTTCGGTTCCGTAGACCGATGCTCTATCCAATTGAGCTACGGGTGCAAATGCTTATGTTTCAAGCACTTATTGACTACATCGGGAAGTCGGCTATCATGCACTGACAACCGCTCTGACAACCGACCCACCCAACGGAGTAGTCAAAATGAAACGAGTTTCCAAACAACCGACCAAACTGACAACCGACAAACCCACCCCGGACTTTCCGCTCACACCGCACAGGGCGACGAATCGTTGGTGCAAGAAGGTAAGAGGAAAAATACACTATTTCGGCCCGCTCGACAAGCCGCAAGAGGCGCTCGCCAAGTGGTTGGAACAAAAAGACGACTTGCTGGCCGGCAGAACGCCGCAAACGAAGTCGGATGGCCTTACGTTGGGCGAGTTGGCTAATCGGTTCCTGGCGGCCAAGAGACAACTGATTGACAACCACGAGCTTTCCAGCCGCACATGGGCGGATTATTATGCCACTTGCCGTTTCGTCTTAAAGACGCTGGGCAAGAACAAGCCCGTGGCCATGCTCGTTCCTACCGACTTCCAAAAGCTCCGCGCCGAGTTTTCCAAGACGCGGGCGGCCGTGGCCTTGGGCAACAACGTGCAACGAACCCGCACGCTCTTGAAATGGGCGTTCGACAACGAGCTAATCGAAAAGCCCATCCGCTTCGGTTCGG
>DASVGM010000241.1:0-8276 GCA_036379555.1 Pirellulales bacterium
TCGACCAACTGCCACGAAAAGGCGGCTGAAGCCGCATGGGAAAGCGGTGATGAATCACCGCACTCCAAGGATTCTTGTCATGGACGACGTTCACAATGCCATTCCGCCCTCC
The DNA here is from genome assembly GCA_036379555.1 of Pirellulales bacterium. Classification (GTDB taxonomy): domain Bacteria; phylum Planctomycetota; class Planctomycetia; order Pirellulales; family JAICIG01; genus DASSFG01. The sequence continues at coordinate 113 of DASVGM010000241.1, forward strand.
GCCGCTCATCATACCCGCCGCTGGTGCGAAGCGGCGGTGATTGCCGCGGCGGCGATGATCGCCATCGTCAGCGCGCGTGACTACGCCGGCGGTTGGAACGACGGCAGTCGCCTGGCCACGGTCGAAGCGCTTGTCGATCACCGTACACTGGCGATCGATCAATCCATCTTTGTTCGCTCTCCCGCCCACGCCGACGCTCCCAACCCCTACACTCCGGGCGACGAGTCACTGCGGTTGCAAGGCACGCAAGACAAACTGCTGATCGACGGACACTATTATTCCGATAAATCGCCTTTGCCGGCCTTTTGGCTGGCCGCCTGCTATGAACTGCTCCAGCGCGTGACCGGGCTGACCGCCCAAGAGCACCCAAGATGGTTCTGCTATCTGATGACGGTGCTCTCAGCGGGCATCGCCTACGTGATTTCCGTGTGGTCGGTTTGGCGACTGGCGCTGCGGCACGACCTGCCGCTGGCCGCGTGCGCCGTACTGGCGGCGAGTCTTGGCCTGGCCACCGTGGCGCCGGTCTATGCGCGGCAGGTGAACAATCACATTTTGCTTTTGGCCGTGGTGTCGCTCATCATGTTGGCCATCGACCGGCGGCGCGCCCTGTACCCGGCCGCGACCGGCACGTTGGCCGGCATCGGCTATACTCTCGATCTTGGTGTCGGTCCCGTGCTCGTGCTTTGCACGGCGGCGTTGGTCGCGTATCGTTCTCGCCGCCTCATGGCCATCGCGTGCTTTTGTCTGTTCGCGGCGCCTTGGTTGGCGGCGCACCACGCGGTGAACTATCACCTTGGCGGCACGTTTGGGCCGGCCAATTCCGTAGCTGCTTACCTCGCCTGGCCTGGTTCGCCGTTCAGTGTGCGGAACATGACCGGCGGTTGGGCGCATCACAATTTAGGCCATTTTTCGCTCTATGCCGCGGCGTTGTTGTTTGGAAAACACGGGTTCTTGAACTACAACCTGCCGTTTTTTTTGGCCCTGCCCTCCGCCGCGTTCCTCAGTCGCCGCCGGCTGGTGGAACTGCCCGAACTGAGCTTCGCGGTCGCCTTTTCCGGCGGCGCCTGGCTGCTGTACGCGGCGCTATCGAACAATTACTCCGGCCCCTGCTGTTCGATTCGCTGGTTCGTGCCGTTTCTCGCTCCAGGCTATTTCGTGCTGGTATTGGCCGTGCGCGAGCGTCGCCAGCCTTTCTTTGACCTGCGCCGGCTGACGTGCTTGGGGGCGTGCCTGGCTTGTTTGCTCTGGTGGCGCGGACCGTGGGAGGGAGCGGTGCCTTATCTGCTCTGGCCGTTGAACGTGATGGCCCTTTTGCTATTGGTGTTGCAACGCCGGCCGCCAGGCGAAGAGGTCGGCTATAAACTCGCGCGCAACGTGGGTTCCTTGGCGCCATGCGCCAGCCACGATTGAATCTGACCGGCCAACTCGGGCCGCGCGGCCGTGTAAAAATGGTCGGCGCCGCCGATCACGGCCACTTTCAAGTCGGCGCCTTGTTCCGCCAAGGTGCTCAAGTCTTCGGGCAAGCCCTGAAAAGCCGAACCGCGACGCAGTTCGATCGTGCCGAAGGTGAACAGCATCGGACAGGCGACCTGCGGCACATGCTTGAGAATGTTGTAACGCTCGTCGCGGCCATACTTGTCGATGTAGCCGGCCGCCGTCACCAGATACGGAATCGGAAACCGCACCGACATGAGCGCCTCGGCATGGCCGGCCGCGACGTGCCGCTCGGCATCGGCAAACTCTTTGAGAAATTGGTCGCTCTCCAGACCAGCGGCGAAACGAGAGTGCGAGAGCCGCGGCGGAGAAATCGCCACCAACGACCGGACCTCGGGCCGCGGCTCGTGCGCGAGGGCGTAAATGGCCTTCACCGCACCCAGGCTGTGACCGGCGAGCACCAATTGGCGATAGCCGCGCAAGGCCAAAAACTCGATCCAGGCGGTGATGTCATGACGGCATTCCTCCACCGTTTCAAACGCCGCGCCAATCATGCGCGGGCCTCTTGCCGTGCCCGCCGTGCTGACGGCATCGTGGCCGCGAGTGTTGACACAGAGCACGGCCAACCCCAGTTGCCGGAACGTCGGCAACAAGCCCCCAAACAACGTCGAGCCATAAAAATTGCCGCCCGCGCCGTGCAAGAGCAACACGGCGTCGAACGGTTTTATGGCGGAATCTGGTGCGGGGGCTTCATAAAACGCGCCGTGCAGGCGAAGACCATCGGGCGTCGTAACTTCGACGATCTCGGGCATCAGGAGGGCGCGGGCGAACTGAGTTGTGCCAACACCTGCAAAACGCCGTTGAGATGAGCCAAACGCGGGCCAAAGCGATCGACGAATTCGTTCAACATGAATTCACCGTCGCAAAACACGTCGGCGTTTTCGTTCACTTCGTCGGTAAGCGACTGCAAAAATTCACTCTGAATGCGGCTCAACGCCTCGGCCGCCGTGCGGCACTGCTGCGCCAAGTGCGGATTGGCGTTGCGCCACTGCCCAAGCTCCTGATTACGCTGCTTGATCGGCCCGCTAAGCTGATTGACCAGCTCCTCAAGCAACTCATTTTGCCTATCTTGCGCAGACAGGATATCTCGTAAGAGCCGAGTTTGCTCGTTTTCGTTACTGGTGCTGCTGGTGGTCGATAGCGTGGTTGGTGAGATATCGACTTGCGTAAACAGCGGAGGCGTACTGGTTCGGTCGTGCATCGGGTAGTCCCTGTGATCTTTCCGTGAGGGGAACGCCTATTATAGGCAGACGGCTCGGCACCTGTCGAGTAAGGGGCAAAAAAGATTTAGAGGCTATCCGAAAACTCGAATTTCGCCGTGGCGGCGTATCGTGGGGCGGCTCGCCGAGCCGTCTTTCGCGTCCAGACGGGCCGGCGGCCCGCCCCACGACGAGTCTTCGGATAGCCTCTTAGAGCGCTATCTTGGAGTGCGGCGATTTATCGCCGCTTTCCGTTGCGGCGGAGACGCCTTTTTGCGGCGACCGGTTACCTTGGGTAATGGTGCGAAAAGGAGGATGGCCTTCCCAGGCCGTCCAGCCTTTTTGGTGACGGGCCAAGAGGCCCATCCTCCGCTGCGCCGTGCTTCATATATCACGCAAGGCTATTTAGCGTCCGAAAAAAGCAAAGGTCGCTCCGCGACGTGGGAAAGCGGTGATGAATCACCGCACTCCAAGGAGCATTACCGACGTTTCTTGGCGATGGCGCGCTGCAAGGCCGTTCCCATGTCCGCCGGACTCTCGGCGACTTCAATACCGGCGGCTTCCAAAGCGGCCACCTTCTCTTTGGCCGTGCCTTTACCGCCGGAGATGATCGCTCCGGCGTGGCCCATGCGCTTGCCAGGAGGCGCCGCGCGGCCGGCAATGAAGGCCGCCACGGGCTTGGTGACGTGTTGTTGTACATAGCTGGCGGCTTCTTCCTCGGCCGTGCCGCCAATCTCGCCCATCATCAAAATGGCTTCGGTCGCCGGATCGGCCTCGTACATCTTTAACAGGTCAATAAACGACGTGCCCACGATCGGATCGCCTCCCAGCCCGACACACGTCGATTGACCCAACCCCAGGTTGGTGAGCTGCCACACGGCCTCATACGTCAGCGTGCCGGAGCGGCTCATCACGCCCACCGGCCCTTTTTTATGAATGTAGCCCGGCATGATGCCAATTTTGCATTCTTCCGGCGTGATGACGCCCGGACAATTCGGCCCAACCAAGATCGACTTGCTCCGACGCACGATGTCGTACACGCGCACCATGTCGACGACCGGCACGCCTTCAGTAATGGCGATTACGGTTTTGATGCCGGCGTCGATCGCTTCGAGAATGGCGTCGGCGGTGAAGGCCGGCGGAACGAAGATCATGGTGGCATCGGCGCCGGTTTTCTCAACCGCCTCGAACACCGTATCGAACACCGGCAAGCCCAAGACGCTTTCACCGCCTTTACCCGGCGTCACGCCGCCGACCATCTTCGTGCCGTATTCGAGACAACCCTTGGTGTGAAATTGGCCCACCTTGCCGGTGATTCCCTGGCAGAGGACGCGGGTCTGGTGGTTGATGAGGATGCTCATGTGGGGGTTGGGGGTTGGGAATTAGGGGTTGGGAATTAGCGGTTGGGAATTAGCGGTTGGGAATTAGGGGTTGGGGTTGGTGTACCCCCTCATTCTCATGCTATGGTTTTGACGAGTGGATATTGGACCTTTTGGCGGTATGAAGCATGAGTGTTTACAGCTATCGCGATCTAAATGTGTGGAAATTGAGCATCGAGTTGGTGCAGGACATCTACGAGGTTACTCAGCGGTTTCCCAAGGAGGAACTGTATGGGTTGGTAAGCCAATTGCGGCGGGCGGCGGTCTCGGTGCCCGCAAACATTGCCGAGGGCCAGCAACGAGATTCCACCAAAGACTATTTGCGGCACGTCGCCATTTCGCTCGGCTCGCTCGCCGAAGTGAGAACTCTGCTCGAAATCTCGCAACGACTCCATTTCCTCAAGCGCGAACGTGGCAGCGAGCTCGACGCCAAAGCCGAACGCATTGGCCGGATGATTCGTGCGTTGCAAAAATCCCTCAAGAAAAAACTTCCCTAACTTCCCCAACCCCCAATTCCTAATCCCCAACCCCCCTCTTGTCACGCCGCCGCGGCGACCACTTTCTTAGCGGCGTCGGTCAAACCGGTGGCCGAAATGATGTCGACGCCGCTGCCGGACAATATCTTGCGGCCTTCGTCCACTTCCGTGCCTTCCAAGCGCACGACCAACGGCACGCTGAAGCCCACTTGTTTGTAAGCTTCGACCACGGCGGTGGCGATTGTCGTGCAACGCATGATGCCGCCAAAAATGTTGACGAGCACCGCCTTGACGTTTTTGTCGGACAGCAAAATGCGAAACGCCTCGGTCACCTGGGCGACATTGGCGCCGCCGCCGACATCCAAAAAGTTGGCCGGCGAACCGCCGTGCAACAAGATCAAGTCCATCGTGCTCATCGCCAACCCCGCTCCATTGACCAGGCAGGCGATATTGCCGTCGAGCTTGACGTAGCTCAGCCCGGCGTTGGCGGCGCGAACCTCGGCGGGTTCTTCTTCGCCAAGATCGCGCAGTTCGACAATACCTTTGTGCCGGAAAAGAGCGTTGTCGTCAAAGGTCATTTTGGCGTCGAGCGCGATCAGCTCGCCCGACTTCGTGACCACCAAGGGATTGATTTCCGCCAGGCTGCAATCTTGCTGGACAAAAACGCGGCACAGCCCGCGCATGAATTTTTCAGCCGAGGCCACGCTGGCGCCTTTAAGGCCCAGCTTGGCCGCCAGCTTCCGCGTCTGAAAGCTGAACAGACCGGTGTCGGGATGAAAAGGTTCATGAAAGATCAGTTCGGGCGTTTTCGCGGCGACCTCTTCGATATTCATGCCGCCCTGGGCCGAAACCATCAGCACCGGGCCGGCCGCCGCGCGATCGACCACAATGCCAAGGTAAAGTTCCCTCTCGATCTCGCAGCCTTCTTCAACAAGAACTTGCCGCACGACCTGGCCCGCCGGGCCAGTTTGAATGGTCACCAGCGATTGGTTCAAAATGGCGCCGGCGACTTTGGCGGCGTCAGAAGCACTTTTGACGAGTTGCACGCCGTGCTGCGACGGATTGCCGCTGATTGTGCCTTTGCCGCGTCCGCCGGCATGAATCTGGGCTTTGACGACGGCGATTTTGCCGCCCAGTTCGGCAAACGCGGCGGACGCTTCTTCCGGCGTGCCGGCCACAATGCCGCGCGGCACTGCGACGCCGGCCTGGCGGAGGATTTTTTTGGCCTGAAACTCGTGTATTTTCATGATCTTCCCCGTGCGGCGAGAGTCGTTGCAAGTTGTCGGCGATTATAGGAGCGCCGCGCGTTTTCCGCCAGGGGGCGAGTTCTCAGCCCGTTGACGATGCCGTTCACCGTCTCATGTCCCCGCGATCCGCCAACCGTTGAACATATTTTGCCAAAAGATCCGTCTCCAGGTTCACGCGGTCGCCAACTTGCCTCTGCCCAAGCGTCGTAACGCGCAACGTGTGTGGTATCAGCGCCACACTGAATCGCTCCGGCTCGACATCGACCAGGGTAAGGCTCACACCATCGACGGCGACCGAACCCTTGGAGGCCAGTTGACAAGCGAGCTTCGGCGGATATTCAAACCATAAGGTTGTCCAGCCGCCTGCTTCGTGGCGGCCGGCGACGGCGCCGACGGCGTCGACGTGGCCGGTGACGAAATGTCCGCCGAGCAGGTCGCCCACGGCCAGCGATCGTTCCAGGTTCACCTCGCCGCCGGCTTTGAGGTCACCAAGATTCGTGCGGCGCAGCGTTTCGGGGCCGGCTTCAAACGACCAATCTTCGGGCGAGACGTCGACCACGGTAAGGCAACAACCGTTGATGGCCACGCTATCGCCCAACCGCACCGCGCCCAACTCGGCGGCCTGCCGCACGACCAGGCGTTTGCCCGGCGGCTCGTCAATAACTTTCAAAATAGCGCCAAGTGCTTGAATCAGGCCGGTAAACATGCGCGTCAGCATCCTCTCCCAATGGCATTCGATCGGCGCGACCATATCGGCGAGACGCCGGGGAGTGCCGCCCTTTCAGGGCTACATGCGCCTATTGCCGCGTAACCCAGGGCTACGCCCTGGGCTGTGGACTTACGCCCCTTCGGGGCTACAGCGGCCTTCGGCCTGAACCAGATTCCCATCGGACAAGATGCCGTCATCCCCTCTTCACTTTCCCTCATCCTTCATCCCTCATCCTTCATCCCTCATCCTTCATCCCTCATCCTTCATCCCTCATCCTTCATCCCTCATCCCTTATCCCTCATCCCTTATCCCTCATCCCTCAAAACAGCGGCTCCTTATGCGGTCGCCGCTGAATATACTCCTGCCAAACGTAAATCGCCGGCCCGTGCAACACGAAAACAAGGCTGATCAGCGGCACGGCGAAACCGCGCACCAGCATCACCGCGGCCAAAAACAAAACCACCATCGCCACATGCGCGAAGCTGTGCTGGCCGCGAAAGACCTGGTTCACCACGTGCGGATAAGGAATGCGAGAAACCATCAAAATCGCCACCAGCGCCGCGAACCAGGGCAACGCATACTGCATGACGTTGTCAAGCGGCTCGGCATAGGCGTGCGTGTTCGTCACCTTGCGCAAGGTATAAAACAAAATAGCGAAGCTGGCCACGATCGCCCCCGCCGCCGGGCTGGGCAGCCCGGTGAAATGCAGGTGATCGTCTTCCTCATCGCTCTCCACGTTGAACCGCGCCAGGCGCATCGCCGCGCAGGCCGCGAACAACGCCGCGATGACCCAGACGATTTCATGATGGGCGAACTCGAAGCTTGGGCAAATCTTCACCAGCAAAAACGCCGGCGCCACGCCAAACGATACGACGTCGCAAAGGCTGTCGAGCTGGGCGCCGAAATCGCTGGTGGTCTTGGCCAAGCGCGCGACGTGGCCGTCCAGCGCATCGAAAATCATAGCCATGAAGATCAGCCAGCCGCTGAGCATGCAGTTGTGAACCGGGTCTTCCTTGTTGAGCGACTGGTACGCCTTGATCGGGTTCATCGTGCCGATAGCCTCCGAGTGTGGCGTCTCGGCGCTGCTCGGCGCATCAACCCGTGCGGCCACTACAATCGCGAAAAAGCCGCAAATCAGGTTCGCCAGCGTGAATAGCGTCGGTAAAACCGCGACGGTACGAATTTTGTGCATGCGCCTTTCCTCTTTTTGCCCGGTTCGGGCTTGGTTGGTACACTCACCGTATCGTGGAGCGACCTTCCCAGGTCGTCAAGGCCGGTGACCTGGGAAGGTCGCCTCACTTCTTCCCTCCTCCGTCGCCGGCCGAATACCTTAAGAATACGTCGCCACGACGCTGCTGCCCGCCTTGATCTTCTCGCCCGGTGCGACCAGCACTTTCAGGCCCGGTTCGTCAGGCACGATCAGCTCGGTGCGGGAGCCAAGCTTAATCATACCGAACTTATGGCCGCGTGCGATGGCTTCGCCCGGCCGCAATTCGCAAACGATGCGTCGCGCGAACAGTCCGGCAATTTGCCTCACGATCAGCCGCCGGTGCGGCGGCGTGTCTTCCTCCAGGCCAATCCATAGATTCTCGTTGAGCATGCGACTGTCGGGATTCAGGGCGTTGAGAAACAGCCCCGGTTCGTATTTCAGCTTGATAAC
>DASVGM010000242.1:0-4946 GCA_036379555.1 Pirellulales bacterium
TCCACCCGGCGAGCGCGCGGCATCAACGGTCCAGCGCCGCCGCGACGAAACGAAGGAACAACTGTCAACCCTTCACGTTGCGATTCGAGACGGTGCCGGCCAGAGATTCAGTGCAATTGCCCGAAACCGGGTGCCCTCCTATACTTGTGCGATTAACCTTTGCTCGTTCACTCGGCCTTTTGTTCCTCACCCCGCCTGCCGGCCCATGTCGTCGTCTCGAAGTTTTCTGCCGGTTGCTGATGCTCAACTGCCATTGTTCGCGGGCGTTGATGTCGGCGGGACCAGCGTCAAAGTGGGCATTGTCGATGGTTTGGGACGCACGCTCGGTTGGGCCGCGATCCCCACCGAGGCCACGCGCGGCCCCGACGATGGCGTTCGCCGCATGGGCCAGGCCGTGTGCCGGTTGATCGAGCAAATCGGCCTGCGCCGCGAGCAGGTCGCCGGCGTGGGGTTGGGTACGCCCGGTACGATGGATATTCCCGCCGGCATGCTGCTCGACCCACCGAATTTGCCCGGCTGGGTCGATTACCCCATTCGCGATCGACTGAGCCGGGAGTGTCAATTGCCGGTGAGTTTTACCAACGACGCGGCGGCGGCGGCCTACGGCGAGTATTGGGTCGGCAGCGGCAAATCGTTACCCAGCATGGTGATGCTGACACTCGGCACCGGGCTTGGCGGCGGCATTATCATCAATGACAAGTCGTTGGACGGCGAGCATAGCCACGGCGCCGAGTGCGGGCATATCATTATTGATTGCCGCGACGACGCGCGTGTCTGTTCCTGCGGCGGATCGGGGCATCTTGAGGCCTACGCCAGCGCCCTGGCCGTGATTCGCCGCACACAGGAGGCGCTGGACGCCGGCGCCGCCACCTCCCTTCGTCAAAGAATGGCGGCCGGCGAAAGCTTGACACCCTTGCTCTTGGCGCAGGAAGCCGAAGCGGAGGACTCGCTGGCGCTCCAAATCATACTGGATACAGCCGGCTACCTTGGCATCGGCATAACCTCGCTGCTGCACACCATCGATCCGAGTTGCGTGGTGCTTGGCGGGGCGATGACCTTTGGCGGCAACGACACGCCGCTTGGCCGCAGGTTTATCGAACGCGTACGCGAGGAAGTGCGGCGCCGCGCCTTTCCCATCGTCGCCAAAACGCCGATCGAATACGCCTCGCTTGGCGGCGACGCCGGGTTTATTGGCGCCGCGGGGATTGCCCGTGCGGAGGCGGCGAGGCGGTAGTTGCCAGTTGCCAGTTGCCAGTTGTCAGTTGTCAGTTGCCAGTTGTCAGTTGCATTCACGAACCAAACCACGAACCAAACCACGAACCACTGACCACTGACCACTGGCCACTAACCACAAACCACTGACAAAATGGATTGCCAACACATTCGTAATTTCTGCATCGTGGCTCATATCGACCACGGCAAGAGCACGCTGGCCGATCGCCTGATCGAAAAGACGGGCACGGTCAGCCGCCGCGAACTGCGCGAACAGTTGCTCGATGATATGGAGATCGAACGTGAACGCGGCATCACCATCAAGGCGCGTGCCGTATCCATGCGCTACACGCGCGGTGGCGAAGTCTACGAGCTGAACCTGATCGACACGCCGGGCCACGTCGACTTTCATTACGAGGTTTCGCGCAGCCTGGCTTGTTGCGAAGGGGCGTTGCTGCTGGTCGATGCCTGCCAGGGTGTCGAGGCGCAGACCGTGGCTAACGCTTACGCGGCCATCGAGGCTGATCTGACCATTGTACCGGCGATCAATAAAATCGACGTCGTCAGCGCGCGGCCCGAACAAGTGATGGAAGAGATGGAGTCGAGCTTGGGCATCGATCCGGCCGACGTGCTGGCGGTCAGCGGCAAGACCGGCGCCGGCGTCGAAGCGCTGCTAGAGGCTATCATCGACCGCGTGCCGCCGCCCAAGGGCGACGCCGACGCGCCGCTGCAAGCGATGGTGTTCGACTCACACTACGATGAGTTCCGCGGCGCCATTACCTACGTGCGGTTGATGAACGGAACCGTGCGCCGCGGTCAGAAGATTCGCTTCCTGAAGACCGGCACGACCTACGAAGTGCTGGAACTGGGCCAATTCGCGCCCGAACGCCGGCCGTGCGACTCGCTGCAAGCCGGACAAGTCGGCTACTTGATTTGCAACATCAAAACATTGAGCCAAGTGCATATCGGCGACACCGTGAGCGTGCCCGGCGAAATCACGGCGCCGGCGTTGCCCGGCTATCAAGAGCCCAAGCGCATGGTCTTTTGCGGGCTTTATCCCTCCGACGGCGAGAACTTTGAGGAGCTGCGCGAGTCGTTAACCAAGCTAAGCATCAACGACCCCAGTTTTGAATTTGAACCGGAGACGAGCGACGCGCTGGGGTTTGGCTTTCGCTGCGGTTTTTTGGGACTGTTGCACATGGAAATCGTGCAACAGCGGCTGGAAAAAGAGGCTGACCTCGACCTCGTGCAGACCGCCCCGAACGTGACTTACGAAATTCTCACCAAGACGGGCGAGTTAATGCGCATTTACAACCCGCAGCAGGTGCCCGACGCGGGCGACATCGAGGAATTTCGCCAGCCGATTGTGAAAGTGAGCTTTATTCTGCCGACCGAGTCGATCGGGCTAGTTCATCAACTGTGCAACGACCGCCGCGGCGAGTATGTGCGCACCGAATACCTTTCGCCCACGCGGGCCATGCTGGTTTACAATCTGCCGTTGGCCGAGGTGATTTACGACCTGCACGACAAACTGAAGAGTTGCACGCGCGGCTATGGCACGATGGACTACGAGTTGATCGGCTACGTGCCGGCCGACCTGGTGCGGCTTGACATTCTGGTGGCGAGCAAGCGCGTCGACGCGCTTTCGACCGTCTGCCATCGGGCCGACGCCGACCGCCGTGGACGGGCGATTGTCAAGAAGTTGCGCAGCGAAATCGACCGCCACATGTTTGAGGTGGCCTTGCAGGCGGCGATCGGCAGCCGCATTATCGCGAGGGAAACGATCTCCGCCATGCGCAAGAACGTGACGGCCAAGTGCTACGGCGGCGACATCACGCGTAAGCGCAAGCTGTGGGCCAAGCAAAAGGAGGGCAAGAAGCGGATGAAGTCCATCGGCAGCGTCGATATTCCGCAGAAAGCGTTTTTGGCCGTGTTGGAAACCGGCAGCGATAAAGACTGACGTTGATAGTTGGCACCCGTAGCCGGCCTGCGCAATGGCCGGACTCCGGCTTGCCAACGTGTTTATTGAAGATGCCCTCGGCTTGCCCGAGGGAGTTTTCACGTTGGCCGTCTACAACGGCAGCCTTGCCCGAACCCCCGATTTTCCGCCGCTTGGCCGCCTGCGGCGGCCAAGCGGCGGAAAATCGGAAAAGGATGGCGACAAATGCCGTTGTAGACAGCCAACGTGAATCTCCACCCGGCGAGCGGGTGGCATCAACGGCCCAACGCCGGCACGATGAAACGGGGTAAGAACTGTCAACCCTTCAAGTTGCGATTTGAGACGGTGCCCGGCCAGAATTCTCACGAATTCAGTTACACAGGCTGTCGTGCGTTCTCCGGCGCCGGTGCGTATTGCGGGCTAACAGAACCAGCAAGTGGCGCTGTCACGTCAACTTACTTGATGCGCTCAAACGACGCGCCGGGCCGGTCAACTCGAAAGCTCACCACGCGCCGATGCTCCACTTCGGTCACGTAGACCGTGCGACCGTCGGCGCCGCCAAAGCAGAGATTGCTCGGCGATTTGCCCAGCACGTCAATCTCTTTCAGCACTTCGCCGCCGGGCGAAAGCTTGACCACCGTACCCTTGCCATACCTCGCCACATAAAGGTTGCCGTCGACGTCGCAACGCATGCCGTCAAAGCCATGATCATCGAACTTTTTCAATAACCGCTTTTCGCCCAGTTTGCCGTCGGCCCCAATGACAAAGGCCCAGATGTTGCGTTGCACGCTCTCGTTGACGTACAGCGTCTGGCCGTCGGGGCTGACTTCAATGCCGTTGGTCGAGCCCAAGCCCACGATCAGCCGCGTCAGCGGCCGAGCCTCGTAGGGTGGCGCGGCGCGCCCCGCCGACCAGAGCTGCCCGCTACCATTCGTCCAATTCGGATCGCTGGCGAAGAGCGTTCCATCAGGAGCGATGGCCAAGTCGTTGGGTTGGCTCATCATCGGCTCGTGGGCCATGACGTCAACCTTTTTCGTTTTGGGGTCGATGCGCAGCACGTTGTGAGCGGCGTAATCGGCCACGAACATCATGCCTTGCTTGTCGAACACAATGCCGTTGCCGGCGCTCTTCTCAGGCAATTCAACGAAGACCTCAATCCGGCCGTCAGGCGAAACACGGGCGATGTCGCCCGTGCGCTTGTGGTTGACCACATAAAGATTGCCCGCCGCGTCGCAGGCGGGCCCCTCAATGCCGACGGTAAAGCTGTTCTCGGCGGTGAATGGTTTGGCCGTGAACAACTCTTCCTGCGGCGGCGCCTGTGCCGCGGCGGTCGAAAGCGCCGCGGCCGCGACCTCCAAGACCGTATACGGCTGAAGCATTAAGACGTAAACGCCGCCGGCCCGCGTTTGGCAGATGCCCAGCGTCACATGCCGGCTGGTCATCACGCCGTCGGGTGTGGTAAACGTGCCGCCGTGCGCCGGCAAGAGTTTGCCCGAACTGTCGGCGAAGGGGGTGTAATCAGGGTTTTGAATGGAAACGGGGCCGTGATCGCGCGGAGCTTTGTCGCCAGGCGTGTAGCTTACCAGATGGTGCAAGCTCACGCCGGAGTAGCCGCAGTCGGCGGTCACCGAAATCCAAACTTGCCCGGTTGGCCCGACACACATCGCACGGCAATCGGTATTGTTGGCCGTCGGCAACAGCGGACCAAGATCGCGTGCGTCCAGTGTGTTTCCCGATGCCGTCAGGTCGTAGGCCAGCAGGCGGTTGCCGCTCATCGGCACGCAATAGAGCGTTT
>DASVGM010000243.1:0-8454 GCA_036379555.1 Pirellulales bacterium
TTCGCGTCGTAGGACTCCTTCTTTTGCGGATCGAGCAGGCATATCCGCGCGGCCGACAGTTCGTTGAGGATTTTTTGTGAGAGGGCGGAGTTTTTGCCCGTCTGGTAGGTGCGAACATGGGCCATGCGCTGATCGGCGGCGGCGTCGATGACGTCGGGGTCGTCCTCGAAGCGTTCGATGCCCAGCAGCCGATAATGATTGGGCGGCTGATCCTTGGGCGGAATTCCCAGCCACTTGCGATACCCGTCAAACGCTTCCGGCACAACCGCACCTCGCTGAAAAGGAAGATGACCAAGACGCAGTTTAACGCCTGCGCCGTCGGCATGTCAAAGTTGGTTGGCGATCCGTAGCAGGCTTCGTAAGAAGTCTGGCCGTCGCCGTGGTTTACGGCCAGAACTCTCACGAGTTTTGCTACGCCTCAGTGCGGCGTCCATGCGAGGGTCGACGAGTAATCCTGGTTAGCGGTCGAGTTCGACGCCTAAAAGTTGAGCCAGTGCTTCGCGCACCACCGCGCCGCGGCCGGCCAACGAGTGTTTGGCGGCATAATCGTCAATGTATCGCACCAGCTTGGTTTCTTCGCCGCACAACACGGTGCCGATGCCGATCCGCTCCTGATGGCGTGCCGCCGCGGCGCGCGCCCAGACGTTCAACTCCGGCAGGTCTTGCTGGACTTGCTCCCGAATGAGGCGCTGCCGGTCGAGCTCCTCGCTCGTCGCGCTACGAACGGTTCGCTTGAAGTTATCTTTGTTCATTGTGTACTCCACCACGCAGTCGGGAGGCGTCACCGGGGGCATTCGCAATTTGGGAGAGCGGCCTGCAATTTGATGTCGGTAAAAGACCAAACCGCCCTTTGACTCGACCATTGCGACGACCTCTCGTTGCGTCCGCGCCGCTCGCGACACGGCCGAAAGCCAAACGGAGAAGGGAACGATTCCCAGCAGCAACCACTTCAAGCTGAACTGAAAACGACGGGACATGGGAGGTAGCTTACCGCGCCAAGGCACCGCGGCGTTGTTAATCTTTGGCCCAAAGCCGACGCACGGTTTCAGGCGTGTCGGCTTGCTTGACTGACTTAAGAATCAATTGCAAAAGATCCAAGTCTTTAATCTGCCGAATCTCATGCATGAGCGCTAGCCCCTGCGTCGAGAACCGAACGTCGAGCAGCGCCTCAATGCTCAGCAGAAGAGCGTCTTTGGCTTTCGCCAGCCCCTCCGCCAGCCCTTCCGCGCGACCTTCCGCGCGACCGACACGCTCCGCGCCTGTAATGAATGGCATACTTTTCTCCTTTTCAAACTCGCGAATCTCTTTCCATACCTGGTCCGCTAAACCTGAGGGCAGGCCCATCATTCCATCAATCAAACGATACAACTGCCGAATCTGCTCCGCACCGAAACCACGCTCGTAAAGCCCTTTGACCAATCGCACTTCCGCCGCGCGCCGCGCGTTGGCATCGCGGGTGGCCTCAATCGCCTTCAAGTGCGCCAATACCACCACTGCGAACGGATTGGGATGCGATTCCAAGGCCGCTTCGTCGGCGGCATAGTCCAGCAATTTCACGGTGGCGAACTCGATGCCCACCCTCGTGCCCCATAATTCGTAACTAAACCGATCAGGCCGCCAGGCCGGGCGGTTGTCGCCCAGGATGGCGAAACTGACTACTCTGCGATTATAGTGGTCGAATAGCCGAGAGTTGTAGACGTACATCCGTTCGCCGAAATCTTTGTCCTGCTGGCTTTGCACTTCGACGTGGACCATCACCCATTTGTCTTGACCGTCGCTCCGCCAGACCTTAATCAGTTTGTCCACGACCCGTCGCCCGCGTTCCGACTCAGGCGCGGCCTGCTGCAATTCCTTATCGAGCATCACGAAACCTCGAACCCAATCGATGTCGCCGTGGACATCAGGAAAGAAAAAGGACATGAACGGCTCGAAGAAGAGGTCGAGCGCCTCTTTCCAGGCGGTATCAAAGTCGGGCATGGACGCGATGGGACAAAAAGTGGTGATGGGCCGCGAATAAACGGTAAATCTTCACCCGAGGTACACAAACTCGCTGGCCGCCAAAAGAATCTGGCAAACACCGGCCCAAGCGCGGCGGCGGCTCTCCACCGCGTCGGCGCCGTGAGCGGCGAACAACCGCTCCAAGTTCGCCAACCAATTCTGGGCGCGGGCCGCTTCGGCCGCGCTGGGAAGCCGAGCATACGCCGTCTTGTACAACCGCTCGATGCGGGCCGCATCGTCGCCGGCCGCCTGGGAGAGAGAACCATCGGTCAACAATTGGTCGGCCAGCGACGCGCTCGCCTGCGATATAAGATCGCTATTCATCACAAACAACGCCTGCGGGGCGACGGTGGTCGTCACGCGGTTGCCGTCGGGAACACTGCCGTTGGTCGCGTCGAATAGCTCGAACACGTCGTACAAGTGGTTGCGAATCACCGGCAGATAAACCGAACGGCGACGGCTGTCGTAACGCGTCAAATCCTTCGACGTGTGATCGAAAAGATAATCGCGATTCTTCACCGGCAAAACAGGACCGCCCATCGAACGATCGAGCAGGCCGCCCACGGCCAAGAGCGCGTCGCGAATCTCTTCGGCCTCCAGGCGACGAACGTCCCTGCGCCAATGCAACCGATTGTCTGGATCGGCCGCGGCCGACCGCTCGTCGTAGGCCGAGCCTAATTGATAGGTCGCCGACAGCGCGATCAGACGGTGCATGGCCTTGATCGACCAACCGCTTTCAATAAAGCGCCGGGCCAGCCAGTCGAGCAGTTCGGGATGCGAAGGCGGCTCGCCCAAGCGGCCGAAGTTGTCGGTCGAACGCACCAAGCCCTGGCCAAAGTGCCACCGCCAGATGCGATTGACCATCACGCGGCTGGTGAGAGCATGGTCGGGCCGCACCAGCCATTGGGCCAGTTGCCAGCGGCCGCTCTGCCCGGCAGCGAGCGCCGGCTGCGCTTCGCCGCCCAACACGCGCGGAAAATGCCGCGGCGCGATGGGGCCTAACGTCAGATGATTGCCCCGCAGGCAAATGGCAATGTCAGAGACATCGCCCTCGCTCACGCCCAGCGCCGAGGGCAACTCCGGCGGCGCCTTCTCCAGCGCGGCCAAGGCGTCGCGCATCTGTTTGAGCTTGGCTTTGCACTCATCAGAGTAAGCGGCCTCGCGCCGCTTCTGATCGGCCGCGGCGCCGCCGGCCGCCGCGGGCTGCTCGGCGAGCTTTTGATCGGCTTCCGAATTCGCCGCGGCCACGGCTTGCTCGATGGCCTGCTTTTGCTCGGCCACGCGCGCGTCGTAGGCGGCCTTCAGCGCCAGGTCGGTTTCCAGTGGAATCGGATTCTCGTGCCAACGGGCGACCTTCTTGAAACTGTCCATCGTCCGCGTGCTCTTGAAGATGCCCGCCAAGGCATAATAGTCGGCCGTTGGAATTGGGTCGAACTTATGGTCGTGGCAGCGGGCGCAACCCAACGTCAGACCCAGCACGGTGCGGCCAAACGTATCGAGTTGCTCGTCGATGATGTCCATCTCCATTTTCTTCTCATCGACTTCCGCCAGCACCTTGGGGCCAAGCGAAAGAAAGGCCGTGGCGATCAGCCGTTCGTGTTTCACCGCCACGTCGTCGCCGGCCGGCAGCAGGTCTCCGGCGATTTGCTCCTGGAGAAACTGGTCGTAAGGCTTATCGCGATTGAAGGCGGAGATGACATAATCGCGATAGCGCCAGGCGTTTCCCAAGGCGATGTTTTCGTCCATGCCGTTGGAATCGGCATAGCGGGCGACATCAAGCCAGTGCCGGCCCCAACGCTCGCCGTACTGTGGCGAATCGAGCAAGCGATCGACCACGGCGGCGAAGGCAGCGGGCGCGTCATCGGCCAGAAAGGCATCCAACTCAGCGGTGGTCGGCGGCAGCCCGGTCAGATCGTAAGTGACACGTCGCAACAGCGTCGCTCGATCGGCCGGCGGCGCCGGTCGCAGATCCTGCCGCTCCAACTCGGCGAGAATGAACCGATCGAGCGGCGACCGCGGCCAGTTTGTGTCGCGTACTGCCGGCAGCGGCGGATCGAGCGGCGGCCGGAACGACCAAAAGTCGCGGCCGTCTTCCTCCGGCGAGGCGATCGCCTCGGGGTAAACAGCCCCTTGCTCGACCCACTGCCGCAGCCGCTCGATTTCGCGGTCGGGCAGTTTTTCGTTGGGCGGCATCTGCAAAGCTTCGTCGGCATAACCGATGGCGGAAATCAGCAGGCTATCTTGCGGTTTGCCCGGCTCCGCAACCGGCCCGGAATCGCCGCCCGCCATGAACGCCTCGCGGTTATCAAGCCGCAGGCCGCCCTTTTGCTTCTCAGCCCCGTGACAGCGATAGCAACGAGCGGCCAGAATGGGCCGCACGTGCGTTTCAAAGAAGCGCAGCTTCTCTTCGCTTTGCTCCGCCGCGTAGGAAGGCTGGCTGATCGCCGCCAGCGACGCGGCCAGCAGGCCGAATTTGCAAATATGCCACATGATGCAACTCGCTTCGTAAACGGATTGGCGCCGCGGGTGGTGTGTACGCGCCGCGGCGCTCGGGTAGGCTGGAATCGTGCCAGGAGGGATTACGGGGTAGGAATGATCTTTATCCATTCCATTATTCCAAGATGGGCCGTGTTTGACCAGTTCATTCCCAAGGCGGCGCGATCTGCAGCAGCGCCGTTTCACTGACGGCGATTTTTTCCACTTCGTAAATATGCGGCTCGCCCAGCCCGCGCTGCTCATACAGTTTTCGGCGCTCCGCAATCGCCGTGCGCGGAACATCGGCCTCGGGTTCATAAAAGAGCGTGCCCGGAACGTGGGGGGTGATCTTCGCGCCGTTCTTTGCGAAAACAATGCTCGCTCGGCTGGCACCCTCCTGATCCACACGCTGACGCGCTCCCACGAACTGCAGGCTCCTTCCGCCAGATACCGACCACAATCCGTTCTCGCCGGGCCAGATCAGCCCCCGCGAGTTGCTCGTGCGCGTGAGCGCCGCCCGGCGAGCGGGCAACGTAATCGTTACCCCCTTCGCATTCATCACCATAAGCCACGCTTCGTGGCCGGGATACCCCAGTTGGTCAGGCATGACGAGCCGCAATTGTCTGTCCGACATCACTTGGAATCCCACCTCGGTCAGTTTGTTTCCGACGAAAACGTGACTGGTTCCTAAAAAGCCGGCCCCGGTCAGAAGAACGACATCACTGACCCAGACGCGCGGGGGCGCGATCGCGCGGATGCGCGGAGACGAGGTCGGCTCGCCGGCGGCTTGCGCCGGCGCCTTGAAGAGGAACGAGTCGATGCCCAAGCTCTCGCTGATTTCGCGTACCTCGATTCGTTTGACCTGATCTTCGTGGCTGCTTTTCCGCGTTCCGTCCACCGCGCTTAGCAGCGCGCCCCGTTCATAAAAGATCGTGCCCGAAGTGTTTTGATAGCGCTCTAAACCGCCGCCGCGCTTGACGAACTGCAATGCGGCGCTCGAACCGCCGCGAGCGGCGCCACCGTCCTCAATGACCGCCACGCCATTAACCAAGTCGAGCATGCCTTCCTTCAGTACGTGAAAGAAGCCGATCTTGGGCGTATTCTTCGATTTGCCATCAACGCGCACGGCCGATGCCGGCATGCCGACCGTGACTCCCTTGGAAGTGAGAACGGCCAAGGTCGCGCTGACGTCGGGCAAAAAATAGTCGGGCACGGTGACAGACAACTCGTCGTCGGACTCGACAGAAAACCGGGCGTCCTTGCTCGTTTTGCCAACCGCGAAAATCACGCGAATCGTTCCGTGGAAACCGCGGCCTTTGATCCGCACGGTGTCGCCCGCCGCCCCTTCGTTCGGCGTGACGCCGTAAATCTCCGGCGCACCCTCCGCCCACGCCTCGCGCGCCGCGCCACTGGCCAAAACCAATGCCAACAACCATCGCCCGACTGAACAACAGCGTGCCGCCATACAACGCCTCATGGGGTGCTTTTCCGGGCATCGCGCAGCAGTCGCTCGATCTGCTCGCCCAGTTTCGCGTCGATCGGCTCGACCAGGTTCCACAGACGAGCCAATTGGTTCGCCGTGCGCGGCTCTTCTTTGGCGGCCTGAACCGCACCCTGGGCCAGGGCAAAAACGAGTTCGTCTTGACGGTCCCAGGTGGTAACGGCCGTCAGTTGCCGGGCATCGCTGCGCGTGACGACGAACAACGGCGAGCCGCCATCAGGCGCCGCGAACGGCCGCACTCCCAAATGCTGCGACAGTTCAGCTAGTCGGTTCAGCGGCAACATTGTCACGAGGTAACACTCCGCCAGTTCGCGAAGCCGAAGCGACGCCGGTCGATCGCGCGACAAAACCTGCTCCCATTCTTTCCGCGCTTGATTGCCATCGCCCTGTTTATATAGGACCACTAACACCGGGAGTTTCGGCCGCTGGTCAAGCTGAAACGCCTCAACCACCGACGCCACCTCGGCATCGCGCGGCGCCACGCGTTGGCCGAGAATCTGCTCAAAGATGACGCGATAAACCTCATTCAACGGCGGCAGCGGTTTTTGTTCGAGCAGTTCATGAATTTGCGTTTGCCCTCCGACCTGCCGCGATAACAAACGCAGGTCGTCGGCCGCCTGCCGGTGCTTCGCGGCCAGCGCCGGCGCGCGATCCGCCGCGCTCGGCGAGCTTTCGTCATAGGCATCCACCGCCCATTGCGCCGCGGCGAGGAGATCGTCAGCCGGCACCGGCCCTACGATCGCGTTGACGACGCGACCGTCAGGCGTGCAGAAGTAGCTGGCCACATTGCCGCCGTTCTTCTTCAGCACGCCGCCTTGGTTCGTGACTTCAAAGCTGCCCACCTGCTGGTGCGCCGCCACAAAATGTTCTCGCAGATATTGTGCGACTCGTTCATCCGACAGGGCGCCCACCCTGTATTGCTGGGCGTTGTTTCACGTAAAGCCCGGATCTTCAAAATTGCCCGATACGTGAATCAAAAACACCAACTTCCGTTCGCGATTCGCTTGGCTGGCGGCCTCTTCCGGCGAGCGAGCCCACATCAAAGCGGTTTTGAGCGAACGGTCGGCGGAACAAACCGCGGTCGCGTCGGCGAGCGGAGCCTTTTCCACGTCGCCGACCGCGAACCACGACTCAACGAGACGCGGCGCGACGGCCGGCTCAGGCAATTGAAACGCGCCAATCGAAACAGTGGGAGATGCCGCCGCAGTCGAGCCGGAAGCGTTCTCGTTTGTGGTATCTTGGGGCGTTTCCGCCGCGTCCGGTACGGGAGAATCGGCAAGCTTGGCAGGCGTTCGCTCGGCCGTCACGTCATGCGGCGCGGGCGCCTGCGAAGCACTGGCGGCATTGGCGACCGCCGGCTTGACGGCCGTTGGTTGATGTGCCGAATCGACCGGCCTGATGCGGGGCGCGTCGTTCGCGGCCGCGATGCCGCGCCGATCGTGCGCGGACGGCGCCGTGGCCAGCCAACCGCCGACGATCAGGACGATGGCGGCCAGCGCCGCCATCGTGGCCATGCGACCGAACTGGCGAGGCAGCGGCGGCAACCTCGATTCGGAAGGCTCGCCGGCGCTCCGCGGAGAATTGTCCAGGCGTTCGTGTGGGACGGCGCCCGCCAACGGCCTGGCTACCGGCGGCGTGAGCAGTATCGCACGCGGCGGTTGGGGCAGCGACTCACGCAATTGTCGCTCGTAGGCATCGCGGCGTTGCGGATCCAGCAAGCAGATTTTGACGGCCGCCACTTCGTTGAGTAGCCGTTGCGAGAGCGGCAAATACGCGGTGTTTTGCATCGAGCGCAGGTGTGCCATGCGCTGGTCGGCGGCGGCCTCGATCACGTCGGCATCGCGCTCGAAAAGCGGGATCCCCAGTAACCGGTAATGATTGGGCGGCTGCTCCCGCGGCGGAATGGCCAACCATTTATAGTAGGGGTCAAAAGGCTCTTGCATGCGAAACCCCAAGTGGTGAAACGATTTGAAACGGTCTGCCTTTAGTGTAGCAATCGCGATCGTGTCCGAACAGAGATTGAACGAAGTCGTCGAGGAACCGTTCTCATTTTTCGCGACCCTGTGCGTCGATTAGATCGCCGTTTGTTTGCTTCGACTTCGCTTTGACTCTTGCATCCGCGAGGGCCATAATGAAACGGGCAAGCTTCGCGGAGTGCGGAACAGATGACATCCGGATTCGATTTTTCGGCGTTCGGCCGGCTGGCGGCGGTTTCCGCTGGGGCGCATGAGACCGAAACCAGCGACGATGAAGAACTTGCCGCGGCGCGGCGCCTGAAAAACAAGTTGATGTCGGTTTCTGGGCTTGGCTAGCGGGGTGGCGATTGCGTTTTACAAGGCATAGCCGGGCAAATAAATGCGGTGCAAAGCGTACTGAAGGCCAAAGAACCCTGGGGCGCCGCACCTGAGGAAACGTCGCGAAGCGTCCCGGCGCGCCGGGATACCCGCTCGGATCCGGCTATACCTTTCCAGGATGCTCGC
>DASVGM010000244.1:0-3572 GCA_036379555.1 Pirellulales bacterium
GCTCCTCGTTCAGACCGCCCGCATGGGCGGAACCTTCCGAGAGCGGCATAGGCATGATCTCCGCCGCCAAAAATGCCAGTTTGCGCTCGTCGGTCGCGGCGGACTCGTCTTGCAATCGTTTCACGATCGCCATGTTGGCGGAAATCTCGTTGGCGCGCTCTTCGAGCGCGGTGATGTCGTCTGCGCGATTTGTGGCGGCTTCGGCATCGGACTTGATTTCGGTGATTTCGGCCTGAATGTCGCTGACTTGCGTCGTGAAGCCGGTCAACAGCGCCGTGGCCCGACCGCGCACGGCCGAACCGAAGTGGAGGTCCGGCTTTTCATAAATACGACTGCGCGGGTACTCCGGATAGATGCCGTGGGCGAACTTGGCGTTGTATTCATACATTTTCACGCCCAAGAAGACGCCACCCAGCAAAAGCGTGGTGACGATCCACATTTTGGCCTGCTGCGCCTGGTTGATCTTAGCGGCCTCCAGCGCCAGCACCACGCTGACGCTGGAACAAATCAGCACAAACGTGTTGAAGGCGCCGATCGGCTCGCTCAGGTGGACCTGATGCGGGGCCGGCCAGACCGTGGCACCGAAGCGGATGACGATGAACACGCCGATCAGCGCGGCGAAGAACATGATCTCCGTCGAAAGAAAGAGCCACATGAAAAGCTTGCCGTTGGGTATCGGCAAGCCGGGGTGGTATTGAAGCTTGGGCGGGTGGCCGTGGTGTCCGCCCGCGTGAATGTCGTGACCAGTTGTCGCGATTGCCATGAAAGTATAGTCAGTGTGGATTGCTTGGTCGTAATCTAATGCCGAAACGGGCCGGCGGCCAGCCAAATCAAAAGCGCCGGCAAGTAAATCAATGTCGCTCGAAACAAGGCCCGCGCGCTTCGATCGTCCAGACGCAGGAAAAACGCCACCGAGCAAAACAGTTGCCCCAGGCTAAGTGCGAGCGCCCAAATAAAATACGCTGGAACCGCATAACCAATCAATGCCGGAAGCAGACTGACCGGTATCAACGCCAACGCGCCCAGCACCGCCTGCGCCCCCGCTCGCCGTCCGGTCGGATCGACCACGGGCAACATTTTTAGCCCGGCCGCGGCATACTGCCGCCGGTAAATCCAGGCGATGGCCATTACGTGCGGAAACTGCCACAAAAACACGATCAAAAATAACGTCGCCGCCATGAGGTTCAGTCGTCCGCCCACGGCGGTCCAGCCCATTAAGATCGGCAGCGCGCCCGACACCGCGCCGACGGCCGTATTCGACGGCGATCGCGATTTGAGCGGCGTGTAAATGGCCACGTAAACCAGCCAAGTCAGCGCGCCCAGCATCGCCGTGCGCAGGTTGACCGCGAGCCAAAGATACACGACGCCTGCCAAGGCAACCGTGCTGCCGAACGCCACCGCCTCCCAACTGGGAATGCGCACCGCCGGCAACGGCCGATTGGCCGTGCGGTCCATGAAGGCGTCGCTCTCTCGTTCCAGCCACTGATTCCAAGCGGCGGCCCCGGCCGCCACTAGAAAAGTGCCGAGCAGCGTGTGGGTCAGCAACCAGAAGTCGGGCAGGCCGGCATTGGCGACCACGGCCGCCACCGCCACCGTGACCAATTCCATGAGCATGATTTTCGGCTTGGAAAGCGCCAAGTAATCCAGGGCGCGACGCCAAGCCACGCTACGCGCCGGCATATAATGTGTGGTTGAGGAACTCATGCCAGGGCCTCCAGGGCCGAGGGAGGCGCCGAACGCGCCGCTACGGAGATTTTGGATTTTGGATTTTCGATCTTGGCTTGGCCGGCGGCGCGCCAGGCGCGAACCGCCAACACCGCCGATACCGCCAGAATCAGCGAACCGGTCGCGACGTGGCCGGTGGTGAGTGTGGCTTGCAAAAAGCTGTCGCGTTGAACGACGTAACCGGCGGTCAACGCATAGCCGCTCAGCCACGCGGGCCAGCCATAATTCACCACCCAGGCGCCGCAACCCAGCGCGATTTGCAGACCGAGCAGCGCCGTCAGCAGATTCGTCGGCCGACGCAGCCAGGAGTCGTCGGCGGCCGCGCGCAACGATTTACACCACAGCAAAACAACGTGCGCGGCGAGCGCCGCGGCCACCAATAGATGGAACCAGACCGCCACACGGAACAACGTCGCGTTGGACGTCACCTGCATGTGACGCAACTGCGAGCCGATGACGAGTTGAATATAAGCCATTGCCGCGGTGGTGGTCGCCAACCGCGCGAACTTCGTCGTAGGGTGGGCATTGCCCGCCGTGCCAAAGTCCGTGGGGCGGGCCGCCGGCCCGTCCGAAGCGCGAGACGGCTCCGCATGCCGTCCCATATGCCACCGCCGCGATGTCACCGTGGCCAACACGCACGTCAGCGCGAAAAAAGCAGGCCCGACGCAGGCATGAATCTGGGCCAGCAGACGCTGGTCGAGCACTACACGTATGCCGCCAAGCACCGCCTGCAACACGACAAGCACGGCGGCGGCCCAAGTCAGCCGCCGCACCCAAAGGCGGCGCTCGTTCCGGAACACCAACACCGTCAGCGCGATCGTCACCGGCCCAACGATTCCGGCCACCAGCAAGCGGTGGCCATGTTCGATGAACATGTTCCACGGGCCACTGAGCCAGGTTTGCCAGGGATAAAGAAACACGTTGTAGCCATACGACGTGGGCCAATCGGGGAACGACATGCCGGCGTCGTAAGTTGTCACCAGACCGCCCACCCAAATCACCGGGAACGTCGCGCAGGCCAACAGCACCGCGAGGCGATGCGGCCAGAGGCTCGGCGTCGAGTTGTCGGAAGGTGTTGTTGTCATACGGTCTTAGCGGACGAACCGGGAGGATGGCCTTCCCAGGCCGTCCAGCGTCTTTGCTTACGGGACGGCCTGGGAAGGCCATCCTCCTTTTCTTAATGCGCGGGCGCGACGGCCACATGCCCTTCCGGCGGCGGCTGGGTTTGTGGGTAATAATCGATATCGACTTCCGGCGAACCGTATTCATACGGCCCGCGGTAAACAATCGGTTGAGCGTCAAAGTTGCCGTGGCCCGGCGGACTGGGAGCGAACCATTCCAGCGAATTCGCGTGCCACGGATTGCGGCCGCATTTCGGTCCTAAAAAGATGCTGTAGATCAGGTTCACGGCGAAGATAATCTGGGCCGCGCCCATGCCGAGAGCACAAATCGTCATGAACTGATTTATGCCCTGCATGTGGGCGAAGGTTTCATAATGATAGGGATCAGCCAAGCGCCGCGGAAAGCCCCCGGCGCCCAGAATATGCATCGGATAAAAAGTGCCGTTGAAAAAGATGAACGACAGGAAGAAATGAATCTTCCCCCAGAACTCGTTCATCATGCGGCCGAACATCTTGGGAAACCAGAAGTAGATGCCGCCGAAAACGGCCAAAGCCGTGCTGCCGAAAAGCACATAGTGAATGTGTCCGACGATGAAATACGTGTCGTGAATGAACACATCGACCGGAGTGGCCGCCATGAAAATGCCCGACAGCCCACCGATGATGAACATCGAAACACACGACAGCGCGAACAACATCGCCGTGGTGAATTGCAACTTGCCGCCC
>DASVGM010000245.1:0-8353 GCA_036379555.1 Pirellulales bacterium
ATGACCACTACTTCGTGCGCACGGCCCGAGCCTCTTTCGCGAGCTGAGCTTTGTCGCCGGGCGTAAAACCGACCACATACCACCCTTCTTTCTCGCTCGTCACAAAAAGACCGGATGGGCCCAGGTATTTTTGCACCTTGGCGTAGTCGGGCAACGTGCCGCCGTTCAACCGCGCCTTGCGCGTCACGCCTTGCTTTTCCTCGCCCACAAGAAGGTTGACCAAATGGCCCAGGAACGTATCGGCTTCGGGCAAGCGGCCTTGCTTAAACAACTCGTACGTCACGCGAAACTGCTCCTGAGTACGCAAGAAGCACTGGGCGCAGTCGTCGCCCGAGCCGAGCTTGGGCAGTTCACGGGCGACCGCGATGTAGTCATGGTCGTTCACCAACTGCTCCTGTTGATCGAGCCTGGTCAACACTTTTCGGATGAACTCCGTGTGCGACGAGACAATCAAGTGCCCGTTGGCCACGGTCACGGCGGAGTTGGCCGTTTTCGCGGCGGTGGAACGGCTGTTTTCCGGCCGCGGCCGTCGCCGGCGAGCGATTGCGCCGCTGCCCGCGTTGGCCGCGGCATCGTCTTCGGGAATCATTTCCCAAACGTCGTGGCCCTCGATTTCAAGCTTGCGTGCGCGTTCGTCGCCGCTCATCGAGCGTTCGATGGCCAGGGCGAGTTTGTCGGCGTTTTTGGCCTCAATGGCCAATAAACGGCGCTGGCCACCAGGCGTTATCGGCAGTTCATGGTCGGTGATGATCGTGGCGCGGTTGCCGAGATGCTGCACGAGGTCGCGGCGTAGGTTGATCTGTGGGCCGTTGGGGTCTTCTTCAACGCTTTCCAGCGTGTCTTTCCAAACACCCTCCTCGCCGTAGATCTCGTCAAACAGCGTGGCGAAGTGATCGAACGCGTTGAGCGCGTCGGCCTGAAAGGTCATGTAACTGGAAATATCGTGCGGAATCCAGTCTGGCGGCGCGAAATCGCCGCCATTGGGAAACACCGCCATCCGCATGGCCAGTTCGTAAGGCGGCGGCGCGTAGGCATAAGTGCGATGCAAAATGCCATAGCCCCGCGACGACAAGTGAATCACCCCGCCCACGCCCTTCACGGCCGAAAAACCCTGGTTCTTCGCCACTTTCAGGTAATCGGTCGTTCCTTTCTGGCGGTTGGCGTCCCAGGTGCGCAGGGCCTCGGCCAGGCCGATTGGCTCCATGTACCAATGCACGTCAGGCCGCGCATCGCGATCGGCGGCGCGGCAGCGCTTCATGGCGATTTGATACGCCTCGACACCGGCCAGCGATCGCCCCTGCGGACGATCGAGTCGGGCGGCCACGTCGCGAGCCACGGCCAGGCTGTCGGTGGCGACAAACATGCCTTGCTTGATGAAATGAATGGTCGACGAGTTGCGTTTGCCGCTTTTCTTGTTCACGGTGTCGAAAACATTGATATCGACCCCCGGCAGTTTTTGGCGGGTCGCCTTGGCGCCTTGCGCGCTGAGCGCAGCGGCCACCTTATTGAGCCGAGCGGCGGCTTCCCGTTCCTTACCGCTGACATCCGCCAAAATGACGAGCGAAGCAGCGGCTCCCTTGGGCATGACAATGGCGGCACAGGCTTCCCCGGTGGCGATGCCACGCAGGTCGTCCAACGAAATGCCAAGCCGAGCGTGGCTCTGCGACCACTTTTGCGTAAGCTGCTTGCGCAGGTCGTCGGCAAACGGCCGCATGATCGGATCGTTGAGCATTTTGCCCACCGCGGTGTCATTCCAGCGCTGGACGAGTGTTTCCACATCAGCCGCGGCAATGTAGCCCTTTGTCGAGTCGGGCAAAAGACTGTCTGTTGGCGGCGCGGCATTAGCGGCCGCGACGGCCGAAAAGAGCAGCCCCACGGCCGCCAACTGTAACCAAAGCCTCGATTCAAGCACCGTTCGTCTCCTATCCATTGTATCCCATCGATGTGTGCTTACCGCAAATGTCTTGCCGCAATTGGAAGCGGTCGCGGGAGTGTAATCCGCGGGGCGTTTTGGTGCCAGCCCGGATTATCCAGCGGCCCGCGGACAAGCGGACAAGCGGCACTGGTCAATCCCGCTTGGAGAAGTGTACAATTCTCTGCCGCTTCGCCACCTTCAGCCTTGCCACTAATGTCACGAGATGAAGCTTTGATGCCACCCGCTTGCCGGGTGGAGATTCACGTTGGCTGTCTACATCAGGCGTTGCCCGCTATCCTCTTCCCGATTTTGCCCCGCTTGGCCGCCGAAGGCGGCCAAGCGGGGCAAAATCGGGAGCGTAGGGGGTGCCGCGTTTGTAGACGGCCAACGCGAAACTCCCTCGGGTAAGCTGAGGGCATCGTCCGCTACCGTCGCTGAATGTCGAGTTGCCGCTTAATCTCGCGACATCAGGGCTTGCCCCAATCGTGGCGAAAAGAACTTCGGATAACATGAACCGTCGCGCAAGCCCAACTTTCTTGCAACTTAGGTTCGGGCGAACCCCCGCTGAAAATCCAACGACAAAAACCGCACGAGAAAAATAAGATGTTGCTCCCAGGAACCTTTCAAAACCGCACGATTGTCATCACTGGCGGCGGCACCGGGCTCGGTCGCTCGATGGCCCGCTGCCTGGCGGGCCTGGGCGCTAATCTGGTGATTTGCGGACGGCGGACGGAAGTCGTTGAGCAGACCGCCGCCGAGATCGAAGGCGAAACCGGCGGGCAAGTGCTCGCCGTGCCGTGCGACGTGCGCGATACCAACGACGTCGATCGGTTGGTCGCGGTCTCCTATGAGCGCTTTGGCGCCGTGCATGGGCTGGTGAATAACGCGGCTGGCAATTTCATTTGCCCGACCGAACGGCTGAGCTACAACGCCGTGCATGCCGTCGTTGACATTGTGCTCTATGGCACCCTGCACTGCACGCTGGCCTTCGGCAAGCGTTGGGTTGCCGATGGCACGCCGGCCGCCATGTTGAACATTGTCGCCACTTATGCCGCTTGCGGTTCGGGCTTTGTCGTTCCATCGGCCGTGGCCAAGGCCGGGGTGTTGGCGCTCACGCAATCGCTGGCGGCGGAATGGGGCAAATACGGCATTCGCTCCAACGCCATCGCCCCCGGCCCCTTTCCCACCGAGGGCGCCTGGTCGCGACTGATGCCCGAAGCGCTGAAACACCTGGGCGACCCGGCGGCGCGCATCCCGCTCGGTCGATTAGGCGAGCATGCCGAACTGGCCAACTTGGCCGCTTATCTGCTCAGCGATTACGCCGGCTACATCAACGGCGATTGCATTCGCATCGATGGCGGCGAGTGGGTGCGAGCGGCCGGCGAGTTCAACTACCTGGAAGCGGTCACTGAGCAGCAATGGGATGAGATTCAGCGGGCGATGAAGCCACGAAAGTCGTGAGCTCATCGAAGCGTACCGGGGAGAGCGAGCCGCTGCGCGGCTATACTGCGCGCGGGCAGGAATGAGACAATCGGCGCCATCGGAGGATGGGCCTCCTGGCCCGTCACCAGCCAGCGTGACGGGCCAGGAAGCCCATCCTCCAGGAACGAGGCCGTTTTGTTAGGCGCTCTAAACCATTGTCAGGGCAAGCATTACGACGCTTCAATCCAGCCGAGTGAAAATTTTCGCATTCCTTTGACTTGGAAGACTGGGCGAACTGAGTTGTTTTTCGTAAGATTGGGTTCGCCGCCATGTGACGAAATGCCCCGTTGCCACAGGACGGTCATTCCGCGCGGGACAATCAACGACGAGAACAGACGACGATGGAGCTCGAAGCTGTCCGCCTACGACTCACTGAATTGCGAGATCGCGACATGGCTGTGCGCCAGCGCGCCCTGGATGGACTGATCGCGCTGGGCGCCGGCACGAGCGAGGTCGTCGCCGCGCTGACCGACGCTCTCAGCGACAGTTCCAGCGGGGTTCGCCGCCGCGCGGCACAAGCCTTGGGCCAGCTTGGCTTGGCCGCCCAACCGGCCCTGCCGCGACTCACGGAAGCCACGCGCGACCGCGTGCATACCGTCCGCGATGCCGCGCGTGAAGCGCTGGCCGCGATCAAGGCCGCCGCGGGGTAGTGCTTTGTCAATGCTAAAATGTCGGGTTCAGCGCTCCTGTAGGATGGCCTTCCCAGGCCGTCACCAATCGACTTTGACGGGCTAGGAAGCCCATCCTCCTTGCACGGCGGCTATCCCGTCTACCCGCGATATTTAAGGTGTGACAAAGCACTAGACGCGCTTGCAGAGATGCTCCGCCAGGCGGCGCAGAGGTGGACTACAATCGTCCGGCGGAAGGTGCGCCTGGATCAGGTGCATTTGCCGGTCATTCCAGGCTTGCGATAAGGCTCGATCGAAGTCGCCTTCCGTTCGCACCTCATAACCTTTGCCGCCGCAGAACACCTCGGGCAGCTTGTGATACGCCCACGAATGCACCTCGTTGTATTTGAATTCGCCGGCATGCAAGACGCGCTCGGTGCCATAGCCCTTGTTGTCAAGCACGATCACCACGCAATGGTGGCCGTGCCGCACTATGGTCGAAAGCTCGTTGCCGGTCATCTGAAACGCCCCGTCGCCCACGATCACCACCGTGCGCACGTCGGGCCGGGCCGTCGCCGCGCCCACCGCTCCGGGCACGCCAAAGCCCATTGAGGTGTAATAGGCCGGACAAATGAATTCCGTTCGCCCGTGCGTGGTCAACTCCGTTGACGCGAACAGCGCGTCGCCAATGTCGGAAATGACAATCGTGCGGTTGTCGAGCGATTGGTTCAGCCGCTCGATCAACCGCATGATGGTCAACGGCCGTTCGGGCTGAAGCTGAAACTTCTGTCCGTCGCGATCGCGCGGCGCCGGCGGCAGTCGTTCCGGCGGCTGGGGCCGCCGCGCGGTGAGCGCCCGAATGAAATCGCCCAGCAGCACGTCGTGATAATGATGATGTCGAATGCGCAGATCGTCGCTGACGGCGTAAATGCAACGCGCGGGATCGAGATTGGCCGTGTAAATGCCCATGTCAATGTCGGTCATGAAGGTGCCCAGCAGGAGGACGCAATCACTCTCCTCGACAAACCGCGTCACTTCGGCGCGGCTCATGGCTCCTTCGTAAAGACCCGCGAACAAGGGGTGCTTCTCCGGCACGACGCTCTTGCCGGTGATAGTGCAAGCGATGGGAATGCGCGTCGATTCGGCGAAGTTCAATAACTCGTCTTGCAGGCCGTAGCGATGGATTTCCACGCCGGCCACGATAACCGGCTGACGGCAGTCGCCAATGATGCGGGCCGCCTCGCCCACCGCTTCGGCCAGGGCTTCGGGGTCGCTCGTCGGCTCTTGCGAGCGATACTCATAAGCCACGTCAGGCGTCACTCGGACCATGTCGCGAGGCAGCTCGATGTACACCGGCCGTTTGGTGCGCAGGCAGGTCGTGAGCACGCGGTCGATATCGCGGAAGGCGATCGTTGGATCGGTTAGCTCGGCGGTTGCCACGCAGATTTTGTCGAACACTTCGCGCTGCGTTTGGAAGTCGCGTACTTTGTGATGGAGCAAGGGGTTGTTGTGCCGCTCGCGCATGCCGGGCGATCCGGAGATGACCACCACCGGCGACTTTTCGGCATAAGCGCCGGCGATGGAATTGCAGAGGCTCAACCCGCCCACGCCATAGGTGACGCAGACGGCCCCAATGCCGTTGAGGCGCGCGTAGGCGTCGGCGGCGAAGCCGGCGTTGTCTTCGCGGCAGCAGCCGACGACGTTGATCGGGCTTTTCTCGAGCATCGAATAAAAGCCCAGGATATAGTCGCCCGGAATGCCAAAGGCGTCGCGCACGCCAAATTCTTGCAGGCGACGGATCAAGTATTCACCGATGGAAAGGCCCATCACGCGCTGGCTGTCAGTTCGCGGCGAAGTGGTTTTGGTGTCGGGCATGGCGTTTTCGATGCTGGATTTTGGATTTTGGATTTCAGCTTGTGGCTGCAAGCAACACTCTAACAGAATCTTACGGCGCGCGGACAGCCGGGTTATGCCTTGAATCGCTCCCCCGAGCCGCAAACGTGCCGCACGTGAGGTATCGTTGCCAAGGGCATTATTTTCCCGGCAGTTCCCAAACCGGGCTGAATTGAGCGGGGTGATCGAGCAGGGGAACCAGCCGCGCGAGCAAGACCAGCGAGGGACCGTCGCCGGGATAGTGCGTCAGCAACTCGCAGAGCAAGATCATGGCGCGATTGAAGTGCTGCCGTTCAAATTCGGCGAGCGCTTCTTCGTAGCGTTGGCGCAGGTCGGGCCAGGTCGCCTCGGGCGCCGGCTGCAATTCATAGAGCATCACCGGCTCGGCGATGTTCACCACATGCACCGAACATAAGCGCCGCGTGGCGATGCTCTCGGGAAGACATCGTTGGGTATGCTCGGTAATCAGGACGCCGCTGCGCAAGTATTTGGTGGCGCCCTGCACACGGCTGGAAAGGTTGACGGCGTTGCCCAACGCGCCGTATTTGAATTTGCGCGCGCTGCCGGTGTTGCCCACGTGCGCCAGCCCCGAATTGACGCCGATGCCCACGCGCGTCTCGCCGCCGATTTTTTCACGCCAGCGTTGACTGACTTCGGGCAGAACCTGCCACATGTCGATGGCTGTCCGGCAAGCCAGTTCGGCGTGGTCGGGCTGCTCCACAGGCGCGCCCCACATGGCGAATAGTTCGTCGCCGGTATAATCCACCAGCACGCCGTGGTGTTTGAGCACGCAATCCGAAAGCGTCCCCAAAACGTCGTTGATCCATTGCATCGTGCCGGCGGCGCCGAGCTTTTCGGCCACGGCGCTAAAGCCGCGAATGTCGCAAAACAAAAGCGTGACTTCGGTGTCGCGGCCGATCAGCAGGTTCGGGTCGTCGGCCAATTGCCGCGCCAGGTCGGGCGTGAAAAACTGCTCAAAGCGCACGCGCGCGGCCAGGGCCGCTTGCTCTTGCTCCAAGCGCGCCAACCCCGCTCCCACGCCGCCGGCCATCGTTTCCAACAACAGCACGTCGGCCCGCGTGATTCGCGGCGGCGACGAAGAACCCACGTTTTGCAAACGGTCGCCATACAGAGCGCCGATCGTTTCACCTCGACCGTCGAGAATGGGGGTGGCGATCACCGCCTCGATGTCGGTCAGGCTGCCGCGTAGATCGGTCATTTTGGCGCCGCGCCGTGTTTTGGTCTGCTTCTTTTCGCGCATTTTTTCCAGCATGCGCATGCTCGGTTCGTGCGCGGCCGCGCGGGCCAGGGCCAAGGGGGCGGCATGCCGCGCTACTTCGCGCCAACGGCCCGCCTCATAAAGCAGCACGCGCCCCGAATCGAGCCCGGCCAGATCGACAATGGCTTTGGCCGCCCGCTCGAAAAAATCTTGCGAGTGCGCGGCGCTTTGCAGCAACGTCGTGATGGCTTGCAGCCAGGAGATGATCGACTCCGACTGGCCGGGGCCAAGCGAGGCCAGGTCGATCGACCGCAGCGATTCGTCGTCGTGGCTATCGGTATCGGCGCTGGGTGGCTGGGGAGGAAAATGCCGCGAGCCGGCCGACATGAGCGGCAGCAAGTCAATTCGGTAACCGACCAGGGCCAGGTGATATGGCAAGGCGACCTCGCGGCTGCCCTCCGGCGCCACAGCGCCATCGGCCAACTCCAGCGCTCGCTTGCTGTTTAGATTGATAATACGCGCCCGCGCGTCGCTCAGCGGTTCAATGCGCACGTGCCGCCGCGAGATGGTGTTCTGTTCAATCGGCGCGAAAGCGATACGGTCGCCCGACAGCCCCGGCTGGCTGGCGAACAACCGTTCTTGCGCGTTTTCCTGCCGGCCCAGATCCACCGGACGCGCCAATTCGGCGGCGTGAATCAGTTCGCCTTGATGGAAGATTTCCAGTCGTAAGAGGGGACTCATTCCGTAAGCTTATTTCCTTGTGGCTCAAGAATCAATTCCGCGGCGAGCGGCCTTTTGGCGCTTCGCGCGTATCGCTGGCAACGGTTTCAGTTCAGATTACAAGCGATTCTCACAGCCGGATCTATTTACTGCGTATGGCTCGGTTGGTGCGCCAACCGAGCAAGCGCGCAACTCGATGCGGCCAACAAACTCGCCGCAAGAGGGGTTTCGATTGGCTACGGCTTACGATACCCCGACTTTCGCATCCCGTTGCTTGACGACCTGATGACGACGAAAACCAGACTCTGGCACTTTCGCTGCCAAGGTCGTTCCGCGACGGTCGGGCATCCAGCCTACCCGGCGGATCGACGCCACACACAAACGATCATCGCCGACCTGCGGCGTCTTCCGTGCCTGGAGACCGTAACGGATTAAACACAGATCAAACACGGATGCGAAGAGAGATGAGGGGAGCCAAATGCGAAATCGCCGCGGCGTCAAAGGTTTTGTCTGTCT
>DASVGM010000246.1:0-11586 GCA_036379555.1 Pirellulales bacterium
CGCGTTCCACCGCGCGTGCCGGTCGCCAGCGCGGCAGTTTGATTTCCAACGTCGAGCGTTCGGCGCGCAGCGCTCGCCCTTTGTACCACGCGCCGCGCCGCGAGGATCTGGCCAAGCGGCAACCGTCCGACCCCCGGCATACCGTGCCGCGGCTCTACGGTCTGTTGGAGCTTCCCACCGGCGAGTGGGAAGGCCCCGCGCACGGCATGACGCTCGACCAGGCCATCGCCCGGCTGTTGGCGGAAAATGCCGAGCTGCGGTCCAAACGCTTCGAGCTTCCGCAAGCCCAGGCCGACGTGCTGACGGCCGGCCAGCGGGCCAACCCGCTCTATTTTATCTCGGCGAACAATGTTCCCTATCAGCCCTATTCGCCCGGACGTTTCGGCGCGGTCCAATACGCGCCGACGCTGGTGCAACCGTTCGACGTGAACAACAAACGCGGCGCGCGCGTGGCGGCCGCTTCGCAGGTGCAGCGTGTCTTGGGAATGCAATATCAAAACGCGGTGCGGTTGGCTGTGCATGAACTTTACATGGCCTACACCGACGTCATCGTGGCGCGCGAATCGCTGCGTTACGCCCAAGTCGGCCTGGCCGGCGCGAAAGCGATGCTCACCGCGGCGCAAACCCAACTCCGCGAACCGGGCCAAAGCGAATCGGACCAATTGCACATGGAGATTCAGTATGAGACGGCGCGGCTCGACGTGGACCAGGCTCGCGGCGAACTGCTTCGCGCTAAGCATCACCTGGCGGCGCTCTTGGACATTCCGCGCCATCAGGCGGCCGGGCTTGAGGTGCGCGGACGCATTCGCCCACCTGAACCACCCGTGCCCGACCGGGACGAATTGGTGCGCATGGCCCTCTCTGTTCGGCCCGACGTGCTGGCCTATCGCCAGGGCATCGACCGCGCCCATGCCGACCTTAATGTGGCGCGCAAGGAACGCGTTGACGACGTGTTCCTGGTCTATTCACCCTTTGTGTATCAAAACAATGTTCCCATTGGAAAGCAGAGCGTGTCGAGTTTTTCGCTGGGCGTGATGGGATCGATTCCCCTCTTTGACCGCAATCAGGGAGAAATTCGCCGTGCCGATGTGAACGTCTCGCAAACACGCACGGCCTTGGCCGGCATCGAACGCCAGGCGGCGGCCGAAGTGGAGAGCGCCTTTGTCGAGTATCAGGCCAGCCGCGACGCGGTCGAGCGGCTGGAACGCACGATCTTACCGGTTTCAGAGCGGGCGCGGGCGATCGCGCACCGGCGGCACGCGGCGGGCCAGATTGGCGCGTTTGAATATTTTTCCTCTTTGCGCGACCGCAACGAAGTGGTGCGTCAGTATCGCGATACGCTCGTTCGCCACCGCCGCGGCATGCTGCAATTAAACACGGCAGTCGGCCGCCGCCTGTTGCCGTAATGCAAGCTACTGGCGGGTGAAGCGTCGATTTCGCGGCGGACACTCGCTAGAATGACTTCATGCCCGTTCGTGATGATCAGATTCTCCGTGCCGAACACCGACACTCACAGCAGACCGTGGCCGCTTTTTTGCGCGAGAAGTTGGCGGGGCGGTCGTGGTCGGACGTGCGTCAATTGATTCGCGCGCGGCAAATCATGATCGACGGCAATCTTTGCCTGGATAGCGGCCGGCGGCTGCGCGGCACCGAAGTGGTGAAGCTGCTGGCGCATCCCACGGCGCCTCCACCGCGCGCGGACGACGTGCGCATCGTCTATCTCGATGAACACGTCGTGGTGGTGGAAAAACCCGCCCGCATGACCTCGGTGCGGCATGCCGAAGAGCGTGGCTGGTCGTCGCGCCGCAAACAGCTTCAGCCGACGCTGGAAGACCTTTTGCCGCAGGCCATCGCCAAAAAGGCGAGCCGCGGCAAGCAGGGCCGTCGCGGCGGTTCACCTGGCAAGCTGCCCCCCGTCAGGCCCGTGCATCGGCTCGACCGCGATACCAGCGGCTTGATGATCTTCGCCCGCACGCGGCCGGCGGAAAGCCAACTCGCGCGGCAATTCCGCCGCCACACCACCGCACGAACCTATCTGGCGGTCGTGCCGGGGCGAGTCGCGGCGCAAACCATCCGTTCCAACCTGATACGCGATCGCGGCGACGGCCGCCGCGGAGGCACTTCCAACCCGGAACTGGGCAAAACCGCCGTCACGCACGTCCGGCCGGTCGAGCAACTCGGCGATTACACGCTTTTGGAGTGTCGCCTGGAAACGGGCCGCACGCATCAAATCCGCATTCACCTGGCCGAGCTGGGGCATCCTCTCTGTGGCGAGACGATTTATCACAAACCGCTCGCCGGCGCCCCGGCCGACGACCGCAGCGGCGCGCCGCGGCTGGCGCTGCACGCCGCCGAATTCGCCTGCGATCACCCGCTGAGCGGCGCGCGGTTGCACTTTCAAGCGCCTCTGCCGCGCGATTTGCAAGAGCTTTTGGCGCGCTTGCGCCGCGTGTGATGGCCGGCGGTCCCGGTCACTGTTTCCGCGGCGAGCGGGGCTTTGTTTTGCCTTACCTTGATGTAGTCAATATAATACGACATCTACCGTGCTATCCCGCCAAGAGCGATCAACACGTTTTGAAAGTTTTGTCGCTTTCGCCATGATATTGATGTGAAATGAACCATGAACAGAGGGCAAAGAGGTACAGCTTTCTCGAATACCTCAAACGCCGACAAGAGAAGCTACAACCAGTCCCCGAAGTCGTCAGCGAAACCAAACGACAACATCTTCTCGCCCATCGGTTTGTTGTTATGGAAAACGTAGGCGCTGCCCTACAAGGGCTAACTGTTCCTCATGCGATCATTGGCGGTCACGCTGTCACGTTCCACGGACGGCCTCGGATGACCGACGATGTAGACGTTCTAGTAGCGTCTGAAAACTTGCAAAATGCCATCAGGCAACTCCAACTCCAGCAAGTCGCGCCGCTCCGAACTGGCGGTTATACCGGCACGACCCCAGCAGGCTTGCGGATCGACTTGGTCTGCCCCAACCAACCGTGGGTCGAATCGGCAATTGCAAACCCAATATCGACTCCATACGGCCCAATGGTGAATAGCCCATATCTGGTCATCAGTAAGTTGTGGGATTCCCGTGGTTCGCAGGACGAGACGGATGTGCTTGGCGTCTTGGGGAGGATGGGGGATGCGGAGTTGAACGCCACTCGGCAATTGGTCGCACGCTTTTTGCCGAACGACGTGGACGATCTCGAAAGCCTGATTACCATGCGTCACTATTGAGCCACGCCAAGGGGAAGGAGGCCGCTTTGCTTATCGACAACAACAACTTAATTATGGAAACGAACGCCACTCAAACCGTGCCCGTCCTGCGTGCGGGAATGGTCGGTTTAGGTATGATCTTTGACGAAACCTATCGACCTTTTTTTGAACAGGCGCATGCCGCCGGCCTGTATCAGCCGGCCTGTGGTGTTTACCGTGTGCCGTTGGCGGCCGTCGCCAGCCGGACGGGCACGCGGGCGGAAGCGTACGCGCGTGCCGCCGCGGATCGTGTTGCGCGGTTCGCCAACTTTCGCGGGCCGGACGCCGTCGCCCAATTGCTCGCCGCGGGCGTCGATTTTGTTTGCGTCGCCACGCCCGACGACCGGCACTTCGAGGCGGCCAGGCAGGCGTTGGCGGCCGGCAAGCACCTGCTGGTGGAAAAGCCCTCCGTGCTGTCATTGGCCGAGTTGGACGAGCTTGATCGCTTGGCGCGCGAGAACCAGGTGCTGGCCAAGGTCGTGTACCATAAGCTGCTCGACCCCGACCATAAAAAATTGCGCACGCTGGTCGCCGATGGCGAACTGCGGCACGTCAACAACGGCTACTGTTCGCTGCTGGAGCCTAAGACGATTTCCGGCGGGCAATTCGCGGAGTGGATTCGCGGGCGAAATCCGGGTACTTATGTCGCCGTGCATTACATCAAGCTGATCGATTTTACCTTTGGCGGCCGGCTCAAGAGCGTGGCCTGCACCGGCCAACGCGGCCTGGTCGGCCCGGCCGACGGCAACACCTGGGACTCCGTGCAACTCCGCCTGGTGTATGAATACGAGGATGCCCGCGAGGCCGCCTTCGATATTCACACGAGCTGGGTCACGCCCGACAATTTTCCGGGATACGTCGAACAAGAAGTGCAGTTTCGCTTTGACAACGGCGTGTGGAACGCGCACAGTCGCAAGCGCGGCGTGGAATGCACGGTGGAGGGCCGCACGCCGCTGACTCGCAAGATCAGCATGAACAATCATTACAACGGCACGTTCCTGGAGCCGTGGGGCGAGCGATCGCAACGCGGCTATGGAATTGAGGCCATCGAGCGTTTTGTGCGGGAGGTGGCGCAGGTGGAGTTTGGCGGGCCGGCCGACGAGCGTCCACGGCGTTTGGCCGAGGCGCGGCAGCTTTCTTATAACGATCTGGCGGCCGACCGTCAGACCGTGGCGGCCGTGCAGGCGATGGAAGCGATTTTGGCCCGGCACGCCGCCGGCACGCCCCATTGCGTGGTCGAAATCAGCCATTCGGGCGAGTTGTGCCTGCTTGCGCCGGGAAGCGCGCGCCGCGAGGCGCTTTACACTCCGCGAGGATGAACTTGCCCGGTTAGTGCTTTGTCCACGCTTAATTCTCGGGTGCCGCTAAGCGGTCGCCGTGTAGCATGGGCTTCCTAGCCCGTCACCAAGCGAACGTGACGGGCCAGGAGGCCCATCCTCCAGTCGCGTTGAACCCTAAGATGAAGTCTGGACAAGGCCGCCAGCCCGGTGGGCGTCAGGCCACCATGTCCAGGTTTTGGCCGTTGTCGGGCGAGGCGGCAGACGACGCGGCACCGGCCGTGCCGTTCAGGCTCTGCATGAACTGGTCGAGCACCTGCTGGGCGCTCTGGCGAGCTTCGGCGCGCGTGCCCGACTGCGAAAAGACCTGGTTCAACTGATCGACCACCGATTGCCGCTGTTCGTCGCTCACGCCGTATTGCTGCAGCGTTTGCGAAACCTTGTCGGCCAGGGCCGTGCCGGTGTCGGACAGCGACGTTCCTTGCTTAAACGCCTGGTCAAGCTGCTGCCGCAACGCGCGTTGCAGTTGGCTCAGCGACATGCCGCCGCCATTGGCGTCGCCGGTCTGGCTGTTTGGGCTAAGTGTGGAAACGACGGAGGAGAGTGTCGACGGAGGCAGCGCGATGGAATTAACAGACATGATTTGCTCCTGAAAAGAGCGGCAAGTGAACCGCGGGCAAGTGTATCCCGGCGGGGAACAATTATCGGCCGCCGAGACGAGAAACTTAAATCAACTCGCCCAGCGGTTGACGCTCCACAAGATATTGCGGGCGGCCGGTCGGATCGACAATCGTCGTGCTGGCGGTGTCGATGCCCAGGTTGTGATACAGCGTGGCCACGACCTCCTGAAAGTGAACAGGGCGGTCTTGGGCATGCTCGCCCAGGCGATTGGTGCTGCCGATACACTGCCCGCCGCGCATGCCGCCGCCGGCGAGCAACGCGCAACTGACCTGTGGCCAATGGTCGCGGCCGGCGGCGTTGTTGATGCGCGGCGTGCGGCCAAACTCGCCCCAGGCGATCACCGTCACGTCGTTGAGCATGCCGCGCTCGTCGAGGTCTTGCACCAGCGCGGTGAAAGCCTGATCGAGCTTGGAACCATGATCGCGCACCAGGTCAAAGTTTTGCCCGTGACTGTCCCAACGGCCAAAACTGAGCGTGACCACTCGCGCGCCCGCCTCCACCAATCGCCGGGCCACCAGCAGGTGTTCGCTGGCCGTCGGCGCGCCGTCGTACTGATACTTATACGGCTTGCCATCGCCGTAGCGCTCGCGCACGCGAGGGTCTTCCTTCGCTAGATCGAGAGCGTCGAGTAGTTTGCTCGACGACAGCACATCAAGAGCACGCTGGCCAAACGTGTCGATGCCTTCCATGACACGGTTGGTGTCAAGATCGCGGCGGAAGCGGTCGAAACTGCCCAGCAAACGCCGGCGGTCTTGCAAGCGGTCGAGCGAAACACCGTTGAGCTTCATGTTTTGCATGCCAGGCCCATCGGGCTTGAACGGCGCGTAGGCCGAACCCAAAAAGCCGGCCGCGCCCGCGTCGGACCAGGGTGCATGCTGCGTGCGCTCCGCCAGACCCACAAACGTCGGCACCGAAGGATCGACCGGACCTAGCAATTTGGTCGCAGCCGCGCCGAACGCTGGTCGCCCGCCAAGCGTCGCCAACGAAGGCTCGGTCCAGCCGGTGTTGCACTGAAAGGCGTAGTGCGGCCCCGCCGAGCCGACCACCGAGCGAATCACCACGCACTTATCCATGATTGAGGCGATGCGCGTGAAAACCTCGCCGATTTCAATGCCCGGCGTCTTGGTGGCGATGGGGCTGAATTCTCCGCGAATCTCGGCGGGAGCGTCCACCTTGATATCCCACATGTCTTGGTGTGGAGGGCCGCCGCCCAGAAAAATATGAATCACCGCCTTGTGGCGCGACGAGCGGCCACCGGCGGCTTCGGCACGCAAAACGTCAGCCAGCGTCAACGCGCCCGCTCCCACACCCAACGCACCAATGCGCAAGAAGCCGCGCCGGGAGATTCCATCGCAGAAACCACCCATTTTTGGTCCCAGGAGAGTAAGCATGGCGGCAGGTACCTTTCGTTCGGCAGGCTGTTTTCAGGCGGGGATTCGCATACGAATCAACTTCTTTTTATCAGTTGTCGGCCCGCGTGGTCAAGAGTTGTAACCATTGAGATCAGGCCCGCTACTGCCTACGATGAAGCTAGAACCCGCAACCATCCTTCATTCATGCCACGCCTCATGTCACGACTCGCCGCGCGTATTGTTGAACTTTGCAAGGCTTATCACCTGGGCGGCGAAACCGTCCATGCCCTGCGCGGCGTTTCGCTCGACGTGCCCGAAGGTGATTACGTGGCCATCATGGGCCCCTCCGGTTCGGGCAAAAGCACGCTGCTCAACATGCTCGGCTGTCTCGATCGTCCGACGTCGGGCAGCTTTTACATGGGCGACGATAACGTGGCTGAAATGGGTGATGACGAATTGTCGGAGATTCGCGCCTCGCGAATTGGCTTCGTCTTTCAGTCGTACAATCTGATTCAGCAGTTGACGGTCATTGAAAACATCGAGGTGCCGCTCTACTACCTCGGCGCGCTCACCTCCGAGAGCCGCGATCGCTGCATTGAAATGGCCACCCTGGTCGGCCTGGGCGAACGCCTCAACCATCGCCCCATGCAACTTTCCGGCGGTCAGCAGCAGCGCGCCGGAATCGCCCGCAGCCTGGTGAACGACCCCTACTTCATTCTGGCCGACGAGCCAACCGGTAATCTTGACTCCGTGACCACCGGTGAGATTTTGGCCTTGTTCGACAAGCTGAACGCCGCCGGCAAGACGATCATCATCGTCACTCACGAAGAAGACGTGGCCGCGCGTGCCCGCCGCACCGTGCGGCTGCGCGACGGCCTGGTGCAATCGGACGAGCGAAAGTAACTCGGCACGGGATAGCGGTAAGCTCGACTGTCATGGTTCATCCGCGCGTCAGCAGCGACATGTATGATCCTCGGCGCGGAGACGAGGCCATCCGCACGCAACGGCTGGACCTGGGCAACGGGCCGTTTGAGCCGGCGCGCACCAACTACTTCGCCGTGTATCTGATCCAAACCGGCGCGGGAACGCTCTGGGCCGACGCAGCTTGCTTCTCCTTTGCACCAGGCACTCTGCTGTTCTTCGTGCCTTATCAACACGTCCGCTTCGCGGTTGACGCGCCGCTTCACGGCGAGATCGTTCAATTTCACGCCAACTTTCTTTGCGTGGAAACATTCCACGCCGAAGTTGGTTGCAGCGGCGTGCTGTTCAACGACCCTTATGGCGCCCCGGCGGTGGCGCTGGACGAACAAGCCAAGCCCGAGATAATCGACCTGTTTGAACGCATCCGCACGGAAGAAGCGCGGCGCGATCTCGCCTATCGCGAAGCCATGCTCGCTCATCTGAAGGTTTTGCTCATCCTCGCCACCAGACTGAAGTCGTCCACGGCGGCCTGCGGGCCAGGGGCGCACTCGCCGCACCCTGTGCTGGCCGAGCTGCGCGAGCTTATCGAGCGGAACTATCAAGCGTCACATTCGCCCGCCGATTACGCCAAGCGGTTGCACGTCACGGCGAAAACACTGGGCAGGTTGGTGCGAGAACACCTGGGAACCACGCCGACCGAGCTGATCCGAAACCGCTTGCTGATTCACGCCAAATGGGAGCTTCTGCACACGCTCAAGCCGATTAAAGAAATCGCGGGCGAACTCGGCTTTGCGGATGAACTGTACTTCAGCCGTTTCTTTAAGAAGGCGACGGGCCAGTCGCCCACTTTCTTTCGTCAGTTTGAAACGGAGATTCGCGGCGGGAGCAATCTGTCCATGTTTTCGGGCCATGCGCCCATTCACCCCAGCGCAGCGCCTGCCGATACTTGATGCACGCGGTGGGAGAACAGACGAACCCGACGCGACCAACCCCAAGGATACGAGCATGAGCGTGCAAAAACTATTTGAATTGGCCTCGGCAACGGATAAGGCGGGTGTCGCCGTCACACGAATCGGCTTGATTGTGGTGCTGCTCTGGATCGGTGGACTCAAGGCGTTTCATTACGAGGCCGACGGCATCGTGCCCTTTGTGGCCAACAGCCCATTCATGAGCTTCTTTTACGCCGATCCTGGCGGCTACAAAGGCCACATCGATCCCGAAGGCAAGCTCGTGCCGGAAAACCGCTCCTGGCACGAAGCGAACCGGACCTACGAGTTCGCCTACGGCCTGGGGACGGTGATCGTGCTGTATGGGCTGCTGCTGTGTCTGCATCCGTGGCTGCCGCAGGCGGCGACGCTCGGCAGCTTTTTGGTCTTCGTCATGTCGTTTGTCACGCTATCGTTCCTCATCACGACACCGGAATGTTGGGTTCCGGCGCTTGGCGATGCCGAGCACGGATTCCCCTATCTCAGCGGCCGCGGACGGCTGGTGGTCAAAGACGCAATCATGATGGGGGCGGCCTTGGTGACGATGGCGGACTCGGCGAAGGCGTATCTCCGCAAGCGCGCCGCTTCAGCTTCGCCGTCAAGAGTCGCCACTGACGGCGCCACGGGCCGCTCCATCGAGAAGAAACCCGCCGCGGCGTCCGTTGTCGGTTAGTGCCGCGATTCAGACGTAAACGACTGGCCCTGGCGGCGGGTGCTTACGTCTGAATTGCAGCGGTTAGTGCGGCTTGCTTGCCAGACCAACGGCAGGCTTGCTAAACTGCATGGATGACTGCTGAACATTTTGACGGCATTCTCGTGGCTCTTCGCGGACGGTCGCCTTTTCAACCGTTTACTGTCGAACTTATGGGCGGCGATAAATTCGAGGTGGATCATCGCGATGCGCTGGTGGTGCGCGATGGGGTGGCGGTGTTTTTGCGGCCGGGCGGCATTCCGGTCTGGTTCGACCATGAAAGCGTCAACCAAATCGTCGGCGACATCATCGACGCGCCCAATTGAGCCCCCGAAAACCGCTTGCAGACCCGTAGGATGGGCATTGCCCACCATGAACTCATGGTGGGCAATGCCCACCCTACACCGCCGAGGGTCGGTTTTCGGATAGGTTCCTTATCGTGGCTTCAGCAGCGAAATGCCGCCTTCCTCGGGGCTGCTGGCGGTGGCGTACAGCTTTTTGGGAATGCGGCCGGAAAGATACGCCAGGCGGCCGGCCTCCAGCGCCGCTTTCATCGCACGGGCCATGCCGACCGGATCGCGCGCGTGCGCGATGCCCGTGTTCAGCAGCACGCCGTCGACACCCAACTCCATCGCCACCGTCACGTCGCTCGCCGTGCCGACACCGGCGTCGACGATCACCGGATAATCGGGATCGTCTTCCTTGAGATACTCCAGGCAGATGCGGATGTTGTTGGGGTTTAAGATGCCCTGGCCCGAACCAATGGGGCTGCCGGCCGGCATGACGCTGGTGGCGCCCGCCTCCTTCAACCGCCGCGCGGTGATGGGGTCGTCGGTGGAATAGCAGAGCACTTGAAAACCTTCGGCCACAAGCTGGCGAGTGGCTTCGAGCGTTGCCACCGGGTCGGGCAGCAGCGTCTTTTTGTCGCCCAGCACTTCCAGTTTCACCCAGTCGGCGCCGGGGTTTTCCAGACCCAGTAATATCTCACGGCCGAGCCGCGCCACGCGCACGGCGTCTTCGGCCGAAAAACAGCCGGCCGTATTGGGCAGCAACACATAGCG
This sequence comes from Pirellulales bacterium, assembly GCA_036379555.1. Taxonomy (GTDB): domain Bacteria; phylum Planctomycetota; class Planctomycetia; order Pirellulales; family JAICIG01; genus DASSFG01. The sequence continues at coordinate 10,222 of DASVGM010000246.1, forward strand.
CTGAGTGTCGATGAAGTCGAGCAGGTTGCGGCCTTGCGAATCGATGAGCCGCTCGCGGCGCACGGCCACCGTAATGCAATCGGCGCCCGAAGCGTCGAGCGACTCGGACATGAGGGCGTAATTGGCGTATTTGCCGGTGCCGACGAGCAGCCGGCTCGCTAGTGTATGATTGCCCAGACGCAACGGTTCGGTGGTGGTGGAAACATCAGTGCTCATTGCTATCGCGCCAAAATCAGGATGAGATACAAAACATCAAAAGCTCCGCCCCTTAACCGGCCGCTCTGAGACGCCGCCGGAGGATTGCCTTTTTTTGGAGGCCAAGCGGCTTGTCGCTTTGAATTTTATCACATCGCGATATGAAGCGCAATTCCCTTTCTCGAAGATCCCCTTGCTTTGCGCCCGCGCGGCTCTAAATCCAAAAGGTCGCCGTCGTTCAGTTCTACACAAATCCGAACCGTCCGGTGACGCCGTAAGCGGGCTATCTTGCGGTAGCCGGGAAGCCACCAAGGCGTTCGGCCGCTTTTCCCGCGCCGCGCGATTTGCTAGCATGCGTGTCCCGCGGCGACACCACGCGCTGCGCAAAGATACGAGGTCGTTTTTCAGGAAGTTATGGCGGCTGTTACCAACTCATCGGCATCCACCGCGTCGAAGCCCGCACGCGCCGTGACGCCCATGATGCAACAATACCTGGACGCCAAGGCGGCCTCTCCCGATTGCGTCCTGCTGTTTCGCATGGGCGACTTTTACGAACTGTTTCACGACGACGCCAAGCTCGCCGCGCGCGTGCTCGGTCTGGCCCTCACCAGCCGCGACAAAGGCGAAAACCCCGTGCCCATGGCCGGCTTTCCGCATCATCAGTTGGAAAGTTACCTGGGCAAACTGATCGCCGCCGGCCTGCGGGCGGCCATCTGCGAACAAGTGGAAGACCCGCGGCTGGCCAAGGGGCTGGTGAAACGCGAAGTGACGCGCGTCGTTTCGCCCGGCACCGTGACCGACGACGCCCTGCTCGATCCACAAGAGAGCAACTATCTGGCCGCCATCGTGCCCGGAAAGAGCGTCGGCCTCGCCTGGATCGATCTCTCGACCGGCCGCTTTCTGGCGGCGGAAGTGCCTGAGACGCGGCTGGCCGACGAGCTGGCTCGCATCGCCCCGGTGGAAGTGCTGTTGGCCGACGACGCCAACCCGCCGCCGACGCACTTTGACGAACGACTGGTCGTCACGCGCCGGCCTGCCTGGGCCTTTGGCCATAAGGCGTCGGTCGAAGCGCTCGCCAAGCATTTCGGCACGCAGACGCTCGAAGGGTTTGGCTTCGCTGGCGGCGAGGTCGCCGCGTTGCGGGCGGCCGGCGCCGTGCTCGACTATCTC
>DASVGM010000247.1:0-2285 GCA_036379555.1 Pirellulales bacterium
GTCGCTGCTCGCCGTGGCCGGGCTGTGCTTGTCTCTGAAATCGGCCGGCAGCGGCGGCATCGAGCCGGGGCACGTCTCTTCGACCATGCCGTTCTCCGCGGCAATCAAATGGCCCAACTGCCAAGCGATATGATTGGTTCCCGGCACGGGACGAACCAAGAGATCGGCGTCGCTGAGGTCGTTCAGGTAGGCGAGAGAAATCATGTCGGCACCTGCCAGTGCGGTGCGAATGGCGCCATGCGCGTTCATTCTGCTGACTCCGTGAGTGAGAGGTTCAATCGCAAAGCACGGATTGTAAGCTTTCGCCGCCGGCTCGGAAAGCCTGAGCGGCGCTTGACTTTTCGCACGGGTCCAATTCAACTGGCTTAGGCGGCTTTGCTTTCCTCCGATCGCCCAGAAGCCCGAATGATTCTGCTGATCGACAACTACGATTCCTTCACCTACAACCTTGTGCAACGGCTGGGCGAAATTGACGCCGCGCTGGATCTTGAGGTCTATCGCAACGATCAAATCACGCTCGCCGAGATCGCCAGCAAGCGGCCGTCGCACATCCTTGTTTCTCCCGGCCCCTGCACGCCCTGCGAAGCCGGCATTTCCTGCCACGTCATCGCGCGTTTTGGGCGCGAGGTGCCGTTGCTGGGCGTCTGCCTGGGCCACCAATCGATCGGGCATGCCTTTGGCGCTCGCGTCGTGCGTGCCAAACGCTTGATGCATGGCAAGGTCGATCTTATCGAGCATGACGGACGCGGGCTTTTCGTCGGACTGGAAAGCCCCTTTCAGGCCACGCGCTACCACAGCCTGGTGATTGAGCCGGGCACGTTAAGCGACGAGTTTGAAATCACCGCCTGGTGCGACGCGCCAGACGGCGGACGTGAAATCATGGGCCTTCGGCACAAGCGTTTTCCGCTCGAAGGCGTGCAGTTTCATCCGGAAAGCTTCTTGACGCACCGCGGCGGCGACATTTTGAAAAACTTTTTGAACATGGCTGCGCGGCAAAACTAGCCGGGATTTCAGGCACCGTGTACGGCAATGCGAGCTTGGCTGATACCGTTTCACCGCTGCCGTTGGCGCTTTCGATCACCGAGCTTGACATGGGCGGCGCGGAACATTGCCTGACCGAACTGGCGGTACGGCTCGACCGACAGCGGTTCACTCCGGTGGTCTACGCGCTGTCGGCCAGGCCCGCGCGGCCTTCGCCCTTGGTCGAACAGCTTGAAGCGGCCGGCGTGGAATTGCATTTTTTAGGCGGTCGCCGCGCGGCCGATTTGCCGTTGGTGATAAGCCGCTTCGTCAGGCTTTTGCAACGCCAGCGGCCGGTGATCTTGCAGTCGTTCCTGTTTCACGCCAATTTGGTTTCTCGCTGGGCCGGTTGGCGGGCCGGCGTGCCGCATGTGCTTAGCGGAGTGCGCGTCGCCGAACGCGGCGCCCTTTGGCACCTCTGGCTCGACCGCGCGACGCGCTGCCTGGTGGAGCGTTACGTTTGCGTGAGTGGCGACGTGGCTCAATTCACGCGGGCGCGAATGCGCTTGCCCGCTGAACGCGTGGCCGTCATTCCCAACGGCATCGACTGGCGGCGCTTCGCCGCGGCCAAGCCCAAGGATTTGACCGAGTTGGGGTTGCCGCCCGCGCGCCGCTGGATCGCGTACATCGGCAGACTGGAGCCGCAAAAAGGCGTGTCGGAGCTGATGGACCTTAGCCGGCAAGTTCTGGCACGGCTGCCGGATCACGATCTCTTGCTGGTGGGTGATGGTCCGCTTAAAGCTCAGCTTCAGCGCGATGCCTTGGACGGCGGTTTTGCCTCGCGCGTTCACTTTGCCGGCTGGCGCGGGGACGTGCCTCAGATCATGCAAGCCTGCGAGCTGGTCGTGCTGCCGAGCCATTGGGAAGGAATGCCAAACGTGATCTTGGAAGCGATGGCGTCCGGCAAGGCCGTGGTCGCGACGGCGGTGGAAGGCGTTCGCGAATTGTTGGGAGAATACGCCGCCCGCCAGACCGTCGCTGCCGGTGATTATCCGTCGTTCACGGAACGAATGATTGACCTGGCGCGCGACGATGCCGAGCGACGACGCCTGGGCGCCGCCAATCAATCAAGAGCCAAAAACTTCGGCTGGGAAGCGATGGTCGACACCTACGAGCGGCTGTTTCAGCAAATTGCCGGTCGGCGTGAATAATGAGAACCGAAGTTCCACGGGGGTTCTTTGTCGTTCGCGCGTCTCGTAAAATGGCATTGGTTAACGAATCCGATTCTCACCCGTAGCGATCGTCAAGGCTGTTCTGCATGAAAT
>DASVGM010000248.1:0-5224 GCA_036379555.1 Pirellulales bacterium
ATCGGGCGGCGAATCGAGCAGCCGCGCCAGGTTGGTCGAAAAGCCGACCTGAGCGATCACCACCGAACCGTCGGGCTGGGCGGCCAGCGTTCGACGCAACAACTCGACGGCCGCTGGCCTTGCGTCGGATGAGCCATCACGCGGGTAGCGTAAGCGGCCGGCATCGCGCTCTTCGGCGAGGGAAAGAAAGCGGCTCTCCGCGCGCACGCCGCCGCTGCCGACCAGGCCGATGGGAATCCGGTCGCGGCCATAAAAATGGTTGACCGCCGCGACGAACGGCGCGGTCAGGTCGTTGTCGACGCTGATCGTGACCGCCAGCAAGCGGCAAACGCCGCGTGTTTCCAGCGCGTGAATCATACCCAGCGCCAGTACGTCGTCGCAATCGCCGCAGATGTCGGTATCGTAGATCAACCTGACCGGCTCCGGGCGCTCGCCGTTGGATTGGTCGGCGGCTTGTGCGGCCAGTGCCGGCCCGGCCGGCAGGCTTGTACACGTCATGGCGCAGGCCCAGATAAGCGGATACCATCGTGTTCGCGTCATTGTTTTCCTCGGAGCGTGAGCGCGTAGAACTCACGCAAGGTCGTTTCTGGATACAGGCAAAAGGCATATTCACGCCAACGCAAAATCGCATCGGCGCTGGTGCGACGCGCGGCCTCCTCGCGCAACGCCAGCAATCGCTCGCGCTCGTCCGCCAGCCAGGGTTGCAGCGATTCATTCGCGACGCGAATCGATCGGCACCGCTGGCGCGCGTTCTCGCGTGTTTGCGGCGTTTCGATCCAGCCCCGCTTCGCCCGAACCAATTCGTCGACACGCCGGTCGTCGTCCGCCAAAAGTCCCTCTCGGTGGAGGCATTTCTCTGGGTGAAATTCAAGTTGGCGGAGTTGTCGCTCGATCTCGCGCACGCCGTCAACAGCCGGAGCCGAACCAGCGACCGGCAAATGGATCGTCGCGGAAAGCACCATGAACGGCGGCGGCTCCAACGCGAAAAAGCGGCGAATCAACTCGTCGGTCAATTGGTCGTACTTGCCGCCGCCAATGCCGTGGATGAATAAATCGCCTAGAAAAAGTCTCGCGAAAAGCGTGGTCGTCAATGCGCGCGTCTGAATTTGAATGCCGCGCGTGGACAACTCGGCCAATGCCTCAACCGCGCGACCGGCATCATGCTCGCCTGCTAACGGAATGGCGGCCAGACAGTGTTGGCGGTCGCCTAGCAGCAATTCGCCGGCTTGATGACGCACGAACAGGTGCCGCCGACCCGATTGCTTCTCGCATGTCAGCCAGAACGGCGCTTCCAGCCAATCGCCATCGCCGGTCAATTCCGGCGCCGGGTGATTGGCGCTGCGAATGCCGTGCAAGCGGCGATAAGCCAATAGGGCCGCGTTATAAACTTCCACGAATCGCGGCAAATGCGCCAACAGATGAGCGACAAACCAATGAAACGATTCAAAACGGCAGACGTGGCTCTGCGGCAATTCCAGCGTCTTGGCGCCCCATTCGCCTTCAACCTGATGCCGCGCCTGCGAAAGGCACGCGCCGAGATTGTCGGTTTCCTGGCTGCGGGCGATGACCTTAGGCCAATAGCTATCCAAGAGCGGGTCGCTCACGAGCGGACGCAACCAGTCGCCGGCCGTTCGCCCGAAACCTTCAAACACCCGGCGGTTGCGAATGCGCCGCCGCGAAAACGGCACCTCGGCGGCCGCGTCGTCAAAGGCGATGGTCCGCGACTGCGGTCGCTCGATCGTTCCACCCGGCACGCGCAAGGCCGCGTCTTTCATGGTGTCGGTATCGATCACCAGGTTGACGGCCGTCGCGCCGTGCGTTTGCGCCAAGTGCGAGAGCGCGAAGTTTTTGTACCACACGCCCGGATGAAAAAGCTGCGGCTGATGGCCGGCCAGCAGCACGCGATCACCCGTCGCCATGTCGGACAGGTCGCGATAGCCGGCGGTGTAAAGCCGCGCGGCGTCAAGTAGTTCGCGCCGCGCCAACGCCGATAGTTCGCAGAGCGAACGGCCCTGCATATCGTAGGCGCAGCGCGCGGCGCGGTCTGTGACGCTCAAAAGCGCTGCGACCGACGACAGCGGCGGCAAGGCCAGCACTTCGCCGTCGCCGCGCGGAGCGCGCAAGCGATCGCCCCACAGTTGTACACCGCCGGTTGTGCGATCGTATTCATCGCGGGCAACCCCGCCGGCGGCGCTCATCCGGCACATTCTCCGCGGCAGGTCTGCAAAGCATCGTCGGCAGCGGCGATTGCCCGCTCGAACACTTCACGATAATGACGCAAACGGATCTCCGCATTATCCAGCGAACCGCCGAACGAGCGTTCTTCGTCGAGGTAAATCAGCGGCACGGGCAACTCACGAATACGAAAACCCGCACGAGCCGCTTGCGCCCAAACTTCCAGCGGCATGGCGTAACCATTTTCGCTCACGCGCAGTTGTTTCAACGCCTCCACGCGATAGGCCTTGAAGCCGCAAAAGGCGTCGGTCAACGCTAGCCCCAGACGCCGGTTTATTTCGGCCGTCAGCAACTCGTTGATGTGGCGGCGTTCGGGCGGCGGCGCGCTATCGCCGGCATACTGCTGGAGATAGCGGCTGCCCGAAACAATATCCCAGCCAACGCAGGCGGCGACGAACTGCGGAATACGGCACGGCTCGTGCTGGCCGTCGCAGTCGATCGTCACCAGCACATCATATTCGTGTTCGATGGCGAATACAAAGGCGCTGCGCAAGGCCGCACCGTAGCCCAAGTTATGCGCGTGGTGCAGGCAGTGAACGCCTTTCATTTCGGCCAGTACGTCGGCGGTGCCGTCGGTCGATCCGTCGTTGACGACCAATATATCCGGGCTGTATTTGCGCACTTCGGCGATCACGCCTGCGACGTGGTTTACCTCGTTGAACACCGGCAAGGCGGTTAAAAACGGATGCGGCATGTTGATGTTTACGCGATGAAGCCCCGGCAGCCTATTTTAGGTGGCGGTCAAGGCAAGTCAAACCTACCGCACGGTCGGCCGTTTATTGCGAGCCGGTCGCAACCAGCGTAAGCTGTATCCAACGCGGGCGGGACGGCTCAAAACAAAACAATATCGTCTGGCGCGGTGACGGCACGCACAATTTCACGCCGTTTAAGGACGCCAACCTCGACTGCCCGCCCGAGGCCAAGTACAAAGCCCTCGGCGGCGTGGCGAAGGGGTTGAAGGCGTTTCGATCGGCCGATGGCATTCACTGGTCTCCACTCGACGAAAAGCCGGTGATCACCAAGGGCGATTTCGACTCTCAAAACCTCGCCTTCTGGCACCCGATCGAAAAACGCTATCTCGATTTTCACCGCAAGTTTCACGACGGCGTGCGCGACATCATGACCTGCGGCTCGACCGATTTTGTGAATTGGACGGAGCCGAGATTTCTCGACTATGGCGCCGCCCCCCGCGAGCACCTTTACACCAACGCCATTCAGCCTTACTTTCGCGCGCCGCACCTGTTGCTCGGTTTTCCCACGCGCTTTCAACCAAAGCATGAGCAGGTCGAGCCGATTTTGATGACGAGCCGCGACGGGCTGCGTTTTCATCGCTGGCCCGAACCGCTGATTCCCATCACCGCGCCCGCCGACCGCGACGGCAACCGCAGCAACTACATGACCTGGGGTTTGTTGGAATTGCCCGGACACGACCGCGAACTGTCTGTCTACGCCACCGAGGCCTATTACGCCGGCCCCGGCAGCCGCGTCCGCCGCTTTACGTTTCGCACCGACGGGTTCGTCTCCATCCACGCCGGCCGCGCAGCGGGCACGGTGATCACACGGCCTTTGACTTTTACCGGAAAGCAACTAAGTCTGAATTATCTGACTTCGGCCGCCGGAAAAGTGTTGGTCGAGATTCAGGACAATGCCGGCACCGCTCTGCCCGGCTGGACGCTGGCGGACTGCGCCCCGCTGACGGGCGACGGCTTCGACCAACCGGTGAAGTGGAGCGGCGGCGAGCTTGAGTCGCTCGCCGGCAAAGCCATCCGCCTGCGGTTCGTCGTCCTTGACGCCGATCTGTTTTCCCTGCGGTTTTTTTGACAGCGCCTCCGGCATGATCGAAATGCAAAGGTCGCTCCGCGACGAGGGAAAGCGGCGATGAATCGCCGCACTCCAAAAGGAAGCTTCGCTTCCGGCCGCGCATGGTACACTTGCTACCGGACGGGCCGGCGGCCCGCCTCACGGCGCATTTTCGGATCGACGCTTAGCGCCGGGACGACTGGCCTTCTTCCTTAAACTGCTGCCCATAGCGGCGTAGTTGCTCTTCCGCCTTCACCTCATCGGCGTGGATTTTGTTTTCGTCGATGCGGACATGAACGTCGAGTTGCGATCCTTCTTTTTCGGTGGTTACGTGATACCAACCCAGAAAATGTCCCAGCGCCGCCACGCCAACCGCCACACAAACCACCGCCGTGCAAAGCCGTTTCATAAGCAATCTCCGATACATATTGGAATTCTGATGGGCGAATCGAGGTCGATTCGCATTACCGCGGAATCGGCCCGCGGCAAATTGGGCCGCATACTTTAGCCGCTGCCACGTTCGGGGGAAAGGTCACTCAGCGGCTTTCTGGCAACACGAGAATACCTGGAGGATGGCCTTCCCAGGCCGTCCCGTCACGACGCGCTCGCTAATGGACGGCCTGGGAAGGCCATCCTCCGGCTGCGGCTTATGACATCTTATTTTGGGTAAAATGAGTAATTCACCGGGACAATCGCCATGCAATCGTTAATATCGGTAAATTCTATTTAGACTACCAGAATAAGTGCCGATGTCGTTTTACAGGCATGACGGCAAGGAGACATAACTCATGGCAAGGAAAACGACAGGTAGTTCAACCGGCAATTCGTCGCAACAGGGCGGCGATTCGGCGTCTGGCCAAACAACGGTCAAGGTAACTCTCCATCTCAGCGTGGCGACGGCTCAACGGCTGGGCGTCGAGTCGGCAATGCGGCGCATCTCGCAGTCGGCCATCGCGGAAGAAGTGCTGGCGGCCTACCTCAGCCGCTGGCAGTTGCCCGAAGTGGCTTGAGTGGCGGGGGTTGGGATTGGGGTTTAGGGGTTGGGGTTCCGGGGTTGGAGCGAACCACGGATTGATTACCCATCGGTGCGCGACGGAATGCCACGGAGGGCATTCCCTAGGGACCTAAAGCGCGAAATACCTTCCCCCAATCCTCAACCCCCTAACCCCCTAACCCCCTAACCCCCTAA
>DASVGM010000249.1:0-4748 GCA_036379555.1 Pirellulales bacterium
AACGCGAAATCAGCCAGATGGCCGTGCCGCCCAACACGGCCGCCGCGACCAATGAGACAACGGCCAGCCAGAGCAGGTAGCGATCAAGCTTGGCCGCGAGAGCATCGCGCCGGGCGCGCCATTGCAGCCACAAACAAACGAGCGGCCCCATCATGGCGACATAGACGGCGATCAGGTGCGCCGCCGTCACCGTGGTTAAACAAATCGAAATCAATGCGCTTTCCCTGACTCCACCTCGTCGTTACGGCGGCGCTGACGATAATACTTCAGGCCGGGAAAGAAAAAGCTCAACGCCGACACCACGCCAAACAGCGTGATGCTGAGCCTGATGCCCTGATGGTCGAGCCAGGCCATGGCCAAGGCCGTGGCGAACAACGCCGCCGCCTGAAGGTAAAAAGCGCCAGTGAGAATGCCCGCCTTGGAAATAAACACCATGCCGCTGGTCAGCGCCAGCACGGGCGAGAGTGTGAGCACCTCCAGGCGCAGCAGATTTTCCACGACAAACAACAGCGAAATGCTAATCACGCTGCCGGCCCAGATATGGGCGATCTGGCGTTCGACAAACGTCACCGGCCCGGCGCGGCGCCGCAAGGCCCAGAAAATAATCGCCCAGGTGCCCATGCCGGCCGTCCACAACGCCAGGTAAGGCCCCGTGGAGGTGATGCCTTGCCATTGAAACGTATTGGTAATCAGGCAAATCACAAACAGCACCAGGCTGTGCCACATCCAAAGCAGGCCCCAGTTTTCCAGCACGGTGGCATGATGCGTTTCGCGAAACCAACGCGCCATGACTTGCGTCAGTCGGCCGGAACGGGCTGAAATCGGTTCGTCGGCCAAGAACTTCGCCAGATCGTCGGCCAACGCCCCCGCGCTGGCGTAACGCAGGTGGGGCGGTTTTTGCAGGCACCGCAAGGCGATCATTTCCAGGTCGCGATCGGCCTTGGGGTTCAACAGCCGCGGCGGCAGCGGATCTTGCTCCAGCACCAGCAGCAAGGTATCGACCGCCTTGGCGGCCTGAAATGGCGGCCGGCCGGTCAACATCTGATACAGAATCGTGCCGAGACTATAAACATCGCTCGCCGGGCCAACCTCACCGCGATTGCCGGCCGCTTGTTCCGGCGCCATGTAGCTTGGTGTGCCGAGCACCGCGCCGGATCGCGTCAGTTCGCCTTCGCCCGAAACCTGCTTGGCCAGGCCAAAATCGCTCACGTGCGCCCGGCCGTCGCGGTCGATTAGAATGTTCGAGGGCTTCAGATCGCGGTGCAGAATGCCGTGCTCATGGGCGCATTGAATGGCGCGGCACACCGGCAAGAGCAACTCAGCCGTGTCGCGATCGGCCAGCGGCCCGTCGGCCAACCGCCTGCCCAGCGTGGTGCCCGCGATGTACTTCATCACAAAATACGGCTGCCCCTCGCATTCACCGACCTCATGGACCGGCACGATGTGCGGATGTTCCAAGCGCCCGGCGGCGGCCGCCTCGGAACGGAAACGAGCCACGTCTTCGGGCGAAGCCAGGTCGCCGCGCAAAATCATCTTCACGGCGACCACGCGGTTCAAACTGCGTTGCCGGGCCATGTAGACGATGCCCATGCCGCCGCGCCCCAACTCCGCCAGCAGTTCAAACTCGCCGAAAGCCCGCGGCAAATCGCCCAGCGGCGCCGGCCCTTGCTCGGCGACGGCCACATCCGACTTGGACGGATGCGACAACCCGGCCGCCACGCCCTCGGCAATCTGCACGGCGGCGCACAACTCTCGCAGTTCGGCCGAGAGTTCGGGGTGACGGCGGCAAAGCTCGTCGAGATCGACGCTACGGCCGGCCTGCAGTTCGTCGGTGATCAACTGCAACAGTTCCGCGAGTTGCCGATCGCGTTCGACCGCGTTGAGCGTGATGTCGGGCGAAGGCGGCATACGTTTACCTTTGCGGCGGCCCCGCGTGGGCGCGATCATTCCAGGGCGTCGAGCAATTGCGCGTCGGGGAAGGTAACGAATTCATGTTTGGTGATTTGCCATTGCCATTCGCCGGTCGCGCGATCTTGCGAGCGCAACAGACCGAGCCGTACGAAGAACGACACCGCATCGCTCCCCTGGCCCACAGTCACGACGTAAAGGTCGCGCACGCCCTCGTTCGCGTCATCCCACCAAATCGACTCGTTCTGAAAGAATCGCACGTGGGCTTGCTTGCCCAGCTTCAGCAGCAAATCGGCCGGCTGTTCATGCACGTCTTTTCGCAGCGATCCGAGCAGCCGATCTCGGCTGTCCGATTCAGCCAATGGCGATCGGTCGCGGCCCGCTTTCGTCGTCGAACGCTGCGACAGGCGGATGGCGTAATCGGGGCGGTTCTCGCGCCAGGCGGTAAACCATTCTGCGGCCACCTCCAGGGCTTGCGCGCGCAGCGCCCGGCGATGCGCCCAATTCACCAGCGGGCCTGAGAGGCCAAAAATCAAGGAGAGCGTCAGGCCGATCAGGGCGGCTTTTCGCCCGAGCAAGGGCGGCGAGCCGATGGCGATCTGCCGCAAAGCATACCAGGTGGCGGCGACGCCGCACAGCGGCACAACCCAGAGCACCGGGTGAATCAACGCGACCACCGAACCCAAACCGAGCAACAGCCCGGCGACGGCGAATCCGCTGACGGGCCGATAGTCGTCCAGGGGTTCTTCGAGGTCTCGAGGTCGGGCGTCGGGCGCGGAAGATGGAGAAATAGGAGCCATAACGCAACCCTAATGAGACGGGCCGAGAATGTCAATTCGCCGCGGATGAAGATTGCCGAAAAGAACGGTCGCAACGCCCCGCCGGCCAAGTGTCAAGACGGCCGAGAGAACCGCCGAACCAAGATGCTGGGCCAGTGCGCCAACCCGGATGATTCACCGGCCCGGAGCAGACTTCATGCGAAGCTGTAGCAGACTTCGTGAGAAGTCTGGCCATCGTCGCGGTTGACGGCCAGAACTCTTAGGAGTGACGGCCAGAACTCTCACGAGTTCCGCTACGCAGAGTGTATGGCCCACACGAGGGCCGATGAATTATCCTGGCGAACAGCTCCTGATGACCATGCAGAGAACCCCGCGACCGCTTCGTTGGCTTTTGGCCGCGACCCTTTTGGGTGGCGGGGCCGCGCTGTTGGCGCCACGGCTGCGCATCACGGTGGAAACGCCGCCGGCAACCGAGGCGCCCGCGCCGCCCGCCGCGCGGCTGGGGCCTTTACCGGTCGCTCTGCCGGATGAGTCGCCCCGTCCGGCCCGCCTGCGCGGTGGAATTGACACCAACTTAAACGACGTGGAAGATGCCGCTAATTCCGATGCCGCTGACGCATCCGCCGAGAAGGCGGCCGAGATGCGAATTCCGCCCTGTGAGCCTCCCGCCCTGGGCGACGACCCCTGGCGGCCTTCGACACGGGTGGCGTCGTTTCAGACGGAAATGCCAAACGGCGCGCAGGCACGGCCAGCCAAGCCGGTGGCACTCACCCCTACGCCCGACCGGCCGGTCGTGCGCGAGCTGGCCATGCGCGAGCCCGATGAGCGCGCGTCGGCCGAGCCGGAGACACACGCTCCCGCGCTAGCCCCGGCGGCCCAACGGGAATACCACCTGCATCGTATTGCCGATGGCGATACGTTGTCGAAGTTGGCGCAACGCTACCTGGGATCGAGCCAGCGGTTTTTGGAAATCTTTTCCGTCAATCGCGATCGCCTAACCAGTCCCGACGTGCTTCCCATCGGCATTGAGCTGCGCATACCGGCCGGCTCCGATGCAATAGATTGAATTTGTCCGTTTGGCGGCGACCGCCCCTGCGCCACCCCAGAATTTAGTCTGGACAAGGCACTAGCCTTGATGATTCACCGTGCCGGCAAGGGAGCGGGCAACCACGCAGAGCCAGACCACCGCGCCCATCAGCGGGCAAAGCCAGAAGTTGTGCCCGCCGGTAATTTGATAGTTGAAGGTAATGGCCAGAGAAGCGATCGCTATCACGATGGCGACCGCGCGGCGACCGTCGAGCAAAAGCGATTCGGCGGCCAGCCAACCCATGACCGGCCCGAGCAAAACAAAGCCGTTGTTCTCCATCCGTGGATTGAACAACGCCAGGTAGCAGGCCGCCAAGGCGAAGACCAAAAAAGCAGTCCGCCGGGCGGCCATCATCGCCAGCAGCAGCGTGGCGCCCGCGGCGGCCACGCGCGTCAACGTCTGCACCGTGAGCGGGGCGACGTAGCCCCATGATGACAGCAGCCCGAACAAATCGCTGCCGGGGTTCTCCGCGCCGGGGTTGCCCGCCAAAAACAATTTGTGCAGACATTCACCATATTGCTGCCAAACGTAACTTGGGTGTTGTGTAAAAAAGGGGAGCAGAAATAAGACCGCGACGCCGCCCAGCAGCGGGCGCCAAAGAGGCCGGTAAACGGCGGCGGCCAACGCCATTGGCACGATCATAAGCGGCTTCAAGGCGGCGCCCAGGCACAACCAGCACGCCGCGCGGCGCCAACGCCGATCGGCGATTTCAATAAAGGCCAGCGTCACTAGCGCGGTTAGCAGCAAGTTCATCTGCCCATTTCGTGCGCTCGCCAAGGCGGGCCCCAAGGCCAGACACGTCGCCAAAGAAAAGGCCGCCGCGCGTTTTTCGGGGGCCACGCGCTCGGCGAGTCGCCAGACCGACACAGCCAGCGCTCCGAGGGACACCCAACGCCAAAGAATATCTCCCAGCGGCGTGGGCAAAGTAAATGGCGCGTAGAGAATGGCGGCCTGCGGAAAGTAGAGAAAGCCGT